>JAEZMI010000100.1 GCA_023414975.1 Pseudomonadota bacterium
TCCGGTTCATAACTCGCATCTCCCGTCTGCTTGGGCCGCATTCACAGTTCGGATTGTAAAATCCTGTGCTGCAAAGCGGGCGCGTGCAGTGCACAATCAATAATGAGCCGGCATTCTGACGCCGAAGATCGATTTGGATTATCTCTAATCTTGCTCAAATCGTCGGCGGCATCAGAAAACCGTTGTCGAAACGCTGCGGTTAGACCAAAGTTCCCACATGGACCGGGGCAGAATGACGCTGCGTCATATCTCACCGGCACACGCCGCCGGCCCAACCGGCGCTTCCGTTGCGACCAGGGAGGATGGGATGAGCCCGATTGCCGATTTTGACGTCGTCACCTTGTCGCCCTCCACGGTGCGGGTCATGCACCGGACGGCGCACCACATCTATGAGTTCGCCGTGGTGGAAGATGGCTGCGGGCGCCGGGTGGTCAGTCCCGGCCCGGCCATACGCTGCGGCAGCGCGGCCGCTGTACCGGCCCTCGATCTGGTCGATGCGGCCGAGCGTGTCGCGGCGGCGACGGCGCGCCATACGGGCGTGATCGACTGACAACCCTCCCAGCTGTCGACGCGTGACGCGGCCGCCTCGGGGCGGCCGATGTCGTTCCGCGCGACTCCCGTAATCCCGCGCCGCGCCCGTCACAGGGGTGGCGCCCCACGCGTCTTCATGTATATGAAGGGATATATGTATACGAACAAATATAGCTTTGAGGGTGTTCCATGCCGCCGCGTTCCTCCAGGGTGCCGCCGACGCGCCGCCGTTTTGCCGGTGCAATTGCCGCTCTTTGCGGCCTGGTGATCCTCGCGCCGGGCAAGGTTGCGGCGCAGGAGACCACCACCGTTTTCGCCGCCGCCAGCCTCACCAATGCGTTTCAGGACATCGGCAGGCTCTACAAGGAGGCTACCGGCAAGGATGTCGCCTTTTCCTTCGCGGCCTCCTCCGCGCTCGCCAAGCAGCTTGAGGCCGGCGCGCCGGCGGCGATCTTCGCCTCGGCCGATACGAAGTGGATGGACTACACCGACGGCAAGGATCTGACGCTGAAGTCGACCCGCGTCACCCCGATCGGCAACAGCCTCGTCCTGATCATGCCCGCCGACAAGGCGAGGGATGTGACCATCGATGCCGGTTTCGACTGGCTCGCCTTCCTCGGCGCCGACGGCAAGATCGCCACCGGGCTGACCGACAGCGTGCCGATCGGCATCTACGCGAAGACGGCGCTGACCAATCTGGGTCAATGGGACAAGGTGAAGGACCGCATCGCCGGCGCGGAAAGCGTGCGCGCGGCGCTCGCTTTGGTGGAACGCGGCGAGGCCGCCGCCGGCATCGTCTATTCGACCGACGCGGCGGTGGCGAAGAATGTGAAGGTGGTCGCGACCTTCCCGGCGGCAAGCCATCCGCCGGTCGAGTACCCGTTCGAGATCGTCAAGGGCCAGGATACGCCGGCGACCCGGGCTTTCTTCGACTTCCTCACCGGCTCCGAGGCCAAGGCGGTGTACGCCCGCCATGGCTTCGTGGTGAGGTGACGCCGGCGTTGCCGGAACGGGGAGCGGGGATGGGTCGACGATGCTGACGCCCGAGGAGTGGACGGCCGTTCTGCTCAGCCTGCGGGTGGCGTTCTGGGCCACATTCTGGAGCCTGCCGCTCGCGGTGCTCGTCGCCTGGGCTCTGGCGCGGCTCGATTTTCCGGGCAAGAGCCTGTTCGATGGCCTCATCTACCTGCCTTTGGTGCTGCCGAAGGTCGTGGTCGGCTATCTCCTGCTCGTCACGCTCGGCGCGCGCGGGGCCGTCGGCCAGTATCTCGACGCCTGGTTCGGCATCAGGCTCATCTTCACGACGGCGGGCGCGACGGTCGCGGCCGCCGTGGTGAGCTTTCCCCTGACGGTGAATGCGATACGCCTGGCGCTGGAGGCCGTGGACCGGGGTCTGGAGACCGCCGCGCGCACGCTCGGGGCCTCCCGTATCGACGTGTTCTTCTCCATCACCCTCCCGCTGATGCTGCCGGGCGTGCTCTCCGGCGCGCTGCTCGCCGTCGCCTCGGCGCTCGGCGAGTTCGGCGCGACCATCACGTTCGTTTCGAATATCGAAGGCCAGACGCGCACGATCCCGCTCGCCATCTATTCCGCCACGCATATGCCGGATGGCGACGCGATGGCCCTGCGGCTGACCGTCGTTTCCGTCGTTCTCGCGCTCGCTGCGCTGCTGCTGGCCAATCTGGTGGACAGGCGCATACGCATGATGATCGGCCGCGCATGATCGAGATCGACCTTCGCCTGGCGCGGCCGGGCGGCTTTGCGCTGTCCGCCGCCTTCACCGCGCCCGCCGCCGGCGTCACCGCGCTCTTCGGCCGGTCGGGCGCGGGCAAGACCACCGTCATCCAGGCGGTGGCCGGTGTGGTGCGGCCCGATGCGGGGCGCATCGTGGTCGGCGGCGAGACCTTTTTTGATAGCGCGCGCGACATCGACCTGCCGATCGAACAGCGGCGGGTCGGCTATGTGTTCCAGGATGCCCGGCTGTTCCCGCACATGTCCGTCGCGCGCAATCTGCGTTACGGCGAGCGGCGCGCGCACACCCTGTCGCGGCCGGTTCGCTTCGAGGCGGTCGTGGACCTTCTGGGCATCGGCCCTTTGCTCACGCGGCGGCCGCATACCTTGTCCGGCGGGGAGCGCCAACGGGTCGCGATCGGCCGGGCGCTGCTCGCCCAGCCGCGCCTGCTGTTGATGGACGAGCCGCTCGCCGCGCTCGATGCGGCGCGCAAGGCGGAGATCCTGCCTTATCTCGAACGCCTGCGGGACGAGGTGAGGCTGCCCATTCTCTATGTCAGCCATTCCATCGACGAGGTGATGCGGCTGGCGGACCTTATGGTGGTGCTGGCCGACGGGCAGCAGCTCGCCTGCGGTCCGCTGGTGGACGTGATGGCGAGCCCCGACCTCATGCCGGTCATCGGCCGGTTCGACGCGGGCGCTCTGCTCGCCTGCGCCGTGGCGCATCATGACGCCGAATATGGGCTGACCGATCTTGTCTTCGATGGCGGGGTGCTACGGGTCCCGCATGTGGCGCGCCCGCTTGGCGCGTCGGTTCGCGCCCGCGTGCGGGCGCGCGACGTGGCGATTGCGCTCACGCGGCCGGACGCGGTTTCCGTCTCCAACCTTCTGCCGGCCCGCATTGCGGCGGTGCGCAAGCAGGACGGGCCTTATGCCGATGTGGACCTCCTCGTCGGCGCCAGCCGGCTCGTCGCGATGGTGACGCGGGAAAGCGCCGAGCGGCTGAACCTGGGGCCGGGTCTCGATGTCTGGGCGATGATCAAGACCGTCGCGGTGGACAGCCGCCCGCCGGACATTGCCGATTAGACCCCAGCTACGTCGTTGCTGGGTCGGCCTTGGCTAGTTCGGTCCTTGCATGATCGGCGCGACGCCGGGGCCGACGGCCGCCTCGTCGCTGATGAAGCCGATCACCGCCAGCACCAGAAGCGCGATGACCAGGGCGATGATGAGCCCGCGCACACCCCCCGCGCGGTGGCCGAAGAAGCCGCCGCCGACCAGCAGGATGAGGACGAGAATGACGATGATGAGGGTTTGCATGGTGCCGGTGCGCTCTAACTTTCTGATGGAGACTGCCTGATCCGATCGGCCTGCGCGGCGGGCGGGATCGGCGCATGCTCCAGTGCCGAGAACCGCTCGGCTGCCGCAAAGGTTCCGCGCTACCCTTTGCCGCTCGTGTCCGTGGGGGCGAGGGCGGCGCGTAGTTCGCTGACCGCCTCCCGGCTTGCGGCGGCGCTGGCGCTCTCCACCGTCCGGTAAAGCGCGATCAGCCTTTCGCCAAAGGCCGTCAGCTCCGTTCCATGGCCGCGTCGGCCCGGATGGGTAAGGACCACGGGCTCGCGGAAGTGGCTGGAAATCTCATCGACCAGCAGCCAGGCGCGGCGATAGCTCATGCCGATCCTGCGGGCCGCGGAAAGGATGGAGCGCTCGGACCGGATCGCTTCCAGAAGCTCGATCATGCCGGGGCCGATATGCCGCCCATCGCCGAAATAGACGCGGATGAAGAGGCCGTCGCGCGGCTTGCGCGCCGCCTCTTCCGCGTCGTCCATCTTGCCCCGAGCCATGCGCGCCCCTTCGCCTCCGCCGGAACTTAGGTGAAGAGGCGGGCGCAGCAAAGGGGTTCAGGCTGCACGCACCCGCGCGCGGCGCCGGCCGAAGGCGAGGTCGAGAATGATCATCACCAACAGGTTCGCCGGCAGAGGCGCCATCAGCAGGCAAGGGGGTAGCGTTCATCGGAAGGG
>JAEZMI010000354.1 GCA_023414975.1 Pseudomonadota bacterium
GAAGAGCACCAGCGCCAGCAGCGCCAATGTCACCGTGACGTGTGTGATGACCGAGCGCGAGAGCGTCGAATTGATCGAGGCATTCAACAGCTCGTCCGTCGGCATTTTCTTGTAGCGGCGCAGCATCTCGCGAATGCGGTCATAGATGACGATCGTGTCGTTGAGCGAGTAGCCGAGAATCGTCAACAGCGCCGCAACACTCGTCAGATCGAAGTCGATCTGGAAGATCGCCATGAAGCCGATGGTCAGAACGATGTCGTGGAAGTTGGCGATCGAGGCGCCCAGCGCGAACTGCCACTCAAAGCGGAACCACAGATAGATGAGGATGCAGAACACGGCGAGCATCAGCCCGACGATTCCGTAGCTCAACAGCTCCTGCGATACGCGCGGACCGACAACTTCGACGCGCCGGTACTCGACGCCCTCGCCGAGCGCGGTGCGCACCTTGCCGACGACGGCCTGCTGCGCCGCCTCGCCGCCCGGCTGCTGGGCCACACGGATCAGCACCTCGCCATCATTGCCGATTTCCTGAATCTGCACTTCGCCAAGGTCGAGCGACTCGAGCTTGGCGCGGACGTCCCCGATATCGAGCGTGTTGTTTGGATAGCGTACCTCAAGCAGCGTCCCGCCCTTGAAGTCGATGCCGAAGTTAAGCCCGAGGGTCAGGAACGCCACGATCGCCACGATCGAGGCGAGCGCCGAGATCGGAAAGCTGATGCGCCGGAAGCGCATGAAGTCAAAGTTCGTATCGTCCGGAACGATGCGGAGCAAACGCATGGCTGTCGCCCTTTCTCAGATCGGCACGCGCTGGGGACGCCGCCAGCGCACCCAGATCGCCACCATCAGGCGGGTCAGCGTGAAAGCCGTGAAAACGGTGGTGATGATGCCGATGCCGAAGGTGATGGCGAAGCCACGCACCGGGCCCGAGCCGATGTAGAACAACACCGCCGCAGCGATGAAGGTGGTGATGTTCGAATCCAAGATCGTCGCCAGCGCGCGCGAGAAGCCCGCATCGATGGCCGAGATCGCCGAACGGCCAGCCCGTGCTTCCTCACGGATGCGCTCATAGATCAGCACGTTCGAATCGACGGCGATGCCGACGGTGAGAACCACGCCCGCGATGCCCGGCAGCGTCAGCGTCGCGCCGAGCATGGCGAGGATGCCGAAGATCATGCCGACATTGATGGCGACGGCAATCACCGCCACCACACCGAACAGCCCGTATGTGGCGATCATGAACAAGGCGACCGCGCCCGCACCGACCAGCGAGGCGATAACGCCAGCGCGGATGGAATCGGCGCCGAGACCCGGGCCCACCGTGCGCTCTTCCACCACCTGCAGCGGGACAGGCAACGCACCCGCGCGCAGCAGAATGGCGAGGTCGTTGGCCTGCTGAACGGTGAAGCTGCCGCTGATCTGTCCGGAACCACCGAGAATCGGCTCGCGAATGACCGGCGCCGAGATCACCTTGTTGTCGAGGATGATCGCGAAAGGACGGCCGACATTGGCCTGCGTCGCCTCGGCGAAGCGGCGCGCGCCATTGGTGTTGAAGCGGAAAGTGACGACCGGTTCGCGCGTCGTGGGATCGAAGCTCGGCTGAGCGTCGGTCAGGTCTTCGCCCGCGACGAGGACGCGCTGCTCGATCAGATAGGGTACCGGCGGCTGGTCTTCGGAATAGAGCACATCCGTCCCCGCCGGCGGGCGGCCCTGCAGCGCCTGCTGCGCGCTCATCGACGTGTCGACGAGACGGAAGGTCAATTTGGCGGTCTGGCCGAGCAGCGCCTTGAGACGTGAGGGATCCTGAAGACCCGGCACCTGCACCTGGATGCGGTCGGCACCCTGTCGCTGGATCGAGGGCTCGGTCGTGCCGAGTTGATCGATGCGCTTGCGGATGATCTCGATGGACTGCGACACCGCCTGGATCGTGCGGGCCTGCAGGCCCGTCGCGGTCGGGGTGATCGTGATGACGTCGCCCGAACGCGACACGTCGGTGTCGACCTGCCCGGTCGAGGCGAGCGCACCGCCAACGGGCATGGCGAGAGTGCGAAGCTGGGTCAAGGCCGCATCGGCGTCCTGTCCGTCGCGCACCCTTACCTGCACGCTGTCGCCCTGAATGGCGAGGCCGGTATAGCCGACCTTCGCATCGCGCAGCACGCGCCGCGCATCGTCACGCAGCTGTTCGAGCCGCCCCTTGCGCAGTTCGTTCGCGTCGACCTGAAGGACGATGTAGGACCCGCCCTGCAGATCGAGACCGAGCACGATCTTGCGCTGGAGGAAACGCGGCAGGCTGTCATAGGCGGCCGGCGGCAGCAGGCTCGGGACGACCATCAGGCAGATGATCGCCGAGAACACCGCAACAGCCAGCGCCTTCCATTTCGAGAAGTAGAGCATGTCGTGCTTTCCGGCCGCCCTTCAGGACGCCCGCAAGAGGTAAGCGTCAGGCGGCGCCGTCTTCCTTGGCAGGCTCGCCCTTGGCGCGTACGTCGGATATGAGGCCACGCAGCTGGCGGACCTTCACGCCGTCGGCGAGCTGGAGTTCGATCTCGCTGTCGTCGACCACGCGCGACACCTTGCCGATCAGACCGCCGGTCGTCACCACCGTGTCGCCACGGCGGATGTTCTTCACCAGCTCCTGATGCGCCTTCACCTTCTTCTGCTGGGGACGCAGGATCAGGAAGTACATGATGACGAAAATCAGCACGAAGGGCAGCAGCGACATCAGCATGTCGGAACCGCCCGGAGCGGCGCCCTGCGCGAAGGCGGGAGTGATGAACATGTCGGTTCCTTGTCCGTCGAAGGATGGCGGGCGGAAGGCCCGGCAGAAGCGGCGCGGACTATACTGAGGCGCTTGCCGATTGCAAACGGCGCCGGCGCCCGTTCCGGTCACGGATGGGACAGTAACCACCGGCGTTGCGCCGTGGCGCCGAATGCTTGTCGCCGCGCGGTCGGATGGCTATTCGGGATGGACAAGGAGTCCGCCATGCCCAACGCCGCAGCCACCCCTCCGTCCGCCGCAGCAGGCAGCGCCCTCGAAAGTGCGCTCCAAAGCGCCTTCGCCTCGCCCGAACTCACCACAACTCTGCTGCGCATCGCCCAGGCGCTGGAGCGCATCGCCCCAGCGCCCACGGCAGACGTTGATTTCACGGCAGCGGACGCTTTCGTGTGGCAGGCGGAAGCGCGCCGGCTTGAACCGGTGCCGAAGGTCAGCCGCGTCGAGATGGAGCTTCTCAAGGGGATCGAGCGCACCCGCGACCAGCTTCTCGACAACACGCTGCGCTTCGCCCGAGGCCTGCCCGCAAACAACGTCCTGCTTTGGGGTGCTCGGGGCATGGGCAAGAGCTCCTTGGTCAAGGCCGCCCATGCCAGCGTGAACCGGAGCATGGCGAGCGAGGGCAAGCCATCGCTGAAGCTGGTGGAAATCCACCGCGAGGACATCGAGACCCTGCCGGCACTGATGACGCTGATGCGGACGGCGCCCTTCCGATTCGTCGTCTTCTGCGACGACCTTTCCTTCGATGCGGACGACACCTCCTACAAATCCCTCAAGGCGGTTCTGGAA
>JAEZMI010000384.1 GCA_023414975.1 Pseudomonadota bacterium
GCGCCAACATCATCGAGCGCTTCGCCCATGGCGAGGTGGCGGTGATCGCCGGCTTCCAGGGCATCCATCTGCCGTCCGGCCGGGTGACGACGCTGGGGCGCGGCGGCTCGGACACCAGCGCGGTGGCGGTCGCCGCCGGCATCAAGGCGGACCGCTGCGACATCTACACAGACGTCGACGGCGTCTACACGACCGACCCCCGCATCGTTCCCAAGGCGAAGCGGCTCGACAAGGTGGCGTTCGAGGAAATGCTGGAAATGGCCTCGCTCGGGGCCAAGGTGCTTCAGGTGCGCTCGGTCGAGCTCGCCATGGTGCACAAGGTGCGCACCTTCGTGCGTTCCAGCTTCACCGATCCGGACGCCCCGGAACTCATGACCGCCGGCGACCCGCCCGGCACCCTGATCTGCGACGAGGAGGAAATCGTGGAGAGTGAAGTCGTCACCGGCATCGCCTTCGCCCGGGACGAGGCCCAGGTGAGCATCCGCCGCGTGCCGGACAAGCCCGGCATCGCCGCCAGCGTGTTCGTGCCGCTGGCCGACGCCCACATCAATGTCGACATGATCGTGCAGAACATCTCGGCCGAGGGCTTCACCGACATCACCTTCACCGTCCCGACCGCGGATTTCGAGCGCGCCAAGGCCGCGCTCGCCGTGACGAAGGACGAGATCGGCTTCGAGACGATCGAAGGCGCCACCGACGTGGTGAAAATCTCGATCATCGGCATCGGCATGCGCTCCCATGCCGGCGTGGCCGCCAAGGCGTTCAAGGCCCTGTCGGAGCGCGGCATCAACATCCGGGCCATCTCGACCTCCGAGATCAAGATTTCGGTGCTGATCGATGCGGCCTATACCGAACTTGCCGTTCGGACGCTGCATTCGGTATACGGGCTGGACGCCTGATCGGGCGGAACGGCGCGGCGGCGAGTCGCGTCTTTACAAGGACCTCCGGGGCTCCCTCCCGGAAACCGAGGACGGCCAATGCGTGGCGCGCTCGGCGGCCCGCGCGTGCTTTTGAGGCGGCTTCGCGAGGTCATGGCGGAGCCGGTCAGCGCGCAGGACCGCCTCGACAAGATCGTGGTTCTGATCGCGGCCAACATGGTGGCCGAGGTCTGCTCGGTCTATGTGCTGCGCGTCGATGGCACCCTTGAGCTCTACGCCACCGAAGGTCTGAACCGCTCGGCCGTCCATCTGACGGTCATGCGCATCGACGAGGGCCTGGTCGGCACGGTGGCCCGCGAAGCCGAACCGATCAGCCTCTCCAACGCGCAGGCCCACCCGGCCTTCTCCTACCGGCCGGAGACCGGCGAAGAAATCTACCATTCCTTCCTCGGCGTGCCGATCCTGCGCGCGGGCAACACGCTCGGCGTGCTCGTGGTGCAGAACCGCGCCCATCGCTCCTATACCGAGGAGGAAATCGAGGCGCTTCAGACCACCGCCATGGTTCTGGCGGAGATCATCGCCTCGGGCGAACTCACCGCGCTCGCCCTGCCGGGCCTTGAGCCCGCCGCGCGCCGTCCGCTGCACCTCACCGGCCTCGCGCTGTCGGACGGCATCGGCCTCGGCCATGTGGTGCTGCACGAACCCCGCATCGAAGTCACCAAGGTCATCGCCGATGACCTGCCCGGCGAGCTGAACCGGCTCGATGGCGCGGTGGAGACGCTGCGCACCTCCATCGACAGCATGCTGGAGGACGAAGGCGTCGCCCGCGTCGGCGAGCACCGCGACATCCTCGAAGCCTATCGCATGTTCGCTCATGACCGCGGCTGGATCGGCCGCATGCGCGAGGCGGTGATGACCGGCCTTACCGCCGAGGGGGCGGTGGAGCGCGTTCAATCGGACACGCGGGCGCGCATGCTGCGCATGACCGATCCGTATCTGCGCGAGCGGATGCATGATCTGGACGATCTGGCAAACCGCCTGCTGCGCCAGCTCACCGGCCGCTCCGGCGGGCCGGAGCAGAACAAGCTGCCCGACAACGCCATCATCGTCGCGCGCAATATGAGCCCGGCCGCGCTGCTCGACTATGACCGCACGCGCATTCGCGGCCTGGTGCTGGAGGAAGGCGCGGCGACGAGCCACCTCACCATCGTCGCCCGCGCGCTCGGCATCGCGGCGGTCGGCCATGTCGAGAACGTGGTCGGCGTGGTCGATGCCGGCGATGCCATCATCGTCGACGGCATGGGCGGCGAGGTGCATGTGCGCCCGCCGGCCGATGTCGAGGCGGCCTATGTCGAGAAGGTGCGCTTCCGCGCCAAGCGGCTCGAACAATATGCCGCGCTGCGCGACCTGCCGACCGTCACAAGGGACGGGGTGGAGATCGAACTGCACCTGAATGCGGGGCTCCTCGTCGACCTGCCGCATATCGAGGAGACCGGGGCTTCCGGCATCGGCCTGTTCCGCACCGAGCTTCAGTTCATGATCGCGTCGGCCTTTCCGCGCACCAATGAGCAGCTCAAGCTCTACCGCTCGGTGCTGGATTCGGCGGGCGAGCGGCCGGTGGTGTTCCGCACGCTCGACATCGGCGGCGACAAGGTGCTGCCCTATATGCGGGCGATCGAGGAAGAGAACCCCGCCCTGGGCTGGCGCGCCATCCGTCTCGGCCTCGACCGGCCGGGTCTGCTGCGCAGCCAGGTGCGCGCGCTGCTGCGGGCGGCGACGGGACGGGAGCTGCGGCTGATTTTCCCGATGGTGTCGGCGGTCGAGGAGTTTGACCGTGCCCGCCACATCGTGGAGCGCGAGTTGACGCATCTGCGCCGCCACGGCCATGGCCTGCCGGACAAGGTGCTGGTCGGCGTGATGCTGGAAGTGCCCGCCTTGCTGTTCCAGCTCGACCAGCTGTTCGAGAAGGTGGATTTCGCCTCGGTCGGATCCAACGATCTCGTTCAGTTCCTTTATGCCGCCGATCGCGGCAATCCGCGCGTCGCGGACCGCTTCGACGCTCTGGCGCCGTCGACGCTGCGCGCGCTGAAGTTGATCGCCGACAAGGCGGCCGAACATGGAAAGCCCGTGACGCTGTGCGGCGAACTGGCCTCGCGCCCGCTGGAGGCGCTGGCGCTGGCGGCCATCGGCTATCGCAAGCTGTCGCTGTCGCCCGCTTCCCACGGCCCGGTCAAGGCGCTGCTTCGCGAGCTGGACCTCGGGGCGTTGTCCAAGCTGGTGGCGCCGCTGCTCGCCGCCGGTTCCGGCGTCTCCACGCTGCGCCCGCAACTCAAGGCGTTCGCCGAGAAGGCCCGCCTTCCCCTGTGACCCGTGCTGCCGCGAGTGCCCGCCTGTGACCGCCCTTCCCGATGCCCGGCTCGACCAGTTGCTCGCGCGCCATGCGGAAATCGAGCACGCCTTGTCCGGCACTCCCGATGCGGAGACCTATGTCCGTCTCTCGCGTGAGTTTTCCGATCTCTCTCCGCTCGTCGAGAGCGTGAAGGCGCTGCGCGCCGCCGAAAGCGACCGCGCCGGCGCGCAGGCGCTGATCGACGACGCCGCGGGTGACGCCGAGATGGCCGAGCTCGCCCGCCAGGAGGCGCACGACCTCGATGAACGCATCGAGCAGCTCACCCATGCCGTGCGCCTTGCCTTGCTGCCGAAGGACGCGATGGACGCGCGCGGCGTCATCCTCGAAGTGCGCGCCGGCACCGGCGGCGACGAGGCGGCTCTGTTCGCGGGCGACCTGTTCCGCATGTATGAGCGCTTCGCCGGGCTGAATGGCTGGTCCGTGGAGGTGCTCTCGCTGACCGAGGGAACGGCCGGCGGCTACAAGGAAATCATCGCCGCGCTGCACGGCGCCGGCGCCTATGCCAAGCTGAAGTTCGAATCCGGCGTGCACCGCGTGCAGCGGGTGCCGGAGACGGAAGCCTCGGGCCGCATCCACACCTCCGCCGCCACCGTCGCCGTTCTCCCGGAAGTGGAGGATGTGGACATCGCCATCAATGAATCGGATCTGCGCATCGACGTGTTCCGCGCCTCCGGTGCCGGCGGCCAGCATGTGAACAAGACCGAGAGCGCCGTGCGCATCACCCACATCCCCACCGGCGTGGTCGTGGCGGTGCAGGATGAGCGCTCGCAGCACAAGAACAAGGCGCGGGCCATGGGCCTGCTCCGCTCGCGCCTGTTCGAGGCGGAGCGGGAGAAGCGCGATTCGGCGCGGGCCAGCGAGCGCAAGGTGCAGGTGGGCTCGGGCGACCGTTCCGAGCGCATCCGCACCTATAACTACCCGCAGGGACGTGTGACCGACCACCGGATCGGCCTCACCCTCTACAAGCTGCCGGAAGTCATCGCCGGCGAGGCGCTGGGCGAACTGGTCGACGCCTTGACCACCGAGTATCAGGCCGCGCTGCTGGCGGAAGCGGAAAGCGCCGGCTGGGGCGAGCGGTGATTCGCCGGGGCGATCTCTTGCGCGACATCGCGGCTGACTTCAAAGCCGCCGGTCTCGATGCGCCCGAGCGCGAGGCGCGGGCCTTGATGCGGGCGGCGCTCAGCCTTTCCGATCTCGATCTCGTCACGCGCGGCGAGGCGACCGTGCCGGACGACGACGCGGGCCGGCTGCGCACCCTCGCCCGACGGCGCGCGACCGGGGAGCCGCTGGCCCGCCTCACCGGGCGGCGGGAATTCTGGAGTCTCGACCTCGCTCTCGCCCCCGAGACCCTGGTGCCCCGCCCTGACACGGAAACACTGGTCGAGGCGGCGCTGCACGTGTTCGCCGACCGGCGCGCCCCGCTGCGTCTTCTCGATCTCGGCACCGGTTCGGGCGCCATTCTGGCGGCGCTGCTCAGCGAATATCCGGCCGCCTGGGGGGTGGGCGTCGACCTTTCCGAAGGCGCCGCCCGTCAGGCCCGCGAC
>JAEZMI010000149.1 GCA_023414975.1 Pseudomonadota bacterium
TGCTGGGCGGGCGCGGCGCCGGCAAGACGCGGGCGGGCGCCGAATGGGTGCGCGCCCTCGTGCACGGCCGCGCCGGGCCGGCGGCGGGGCGCATCGCGCTCGTCGCCGAGACCTTCGCCGATGTGCGTGAGGTGATGGTGGAGGGCGTCTCCGGCCTTCTCGCCATCCACCCGCGGGCGGAGCGCCCGCGCTGGGAGCCGACGCGCCGGCGCCTCGAATGGCCGAACGGCGCGGTGGCGCAGGGCTTTTCCGCCGAGGACCCGGAGGCGCTGCGCGGCCCGCAATTCGACGCCGCCTGGTGCGACGAACTCGCCAAATGGCGCCACGCGCAAGGCGCCTTCGACATGCTGCAATTCGGTCTGCGCCTCGGCGCCCGGCCGCGCCAGATGGTGACGACCACCCCGCGCCCGACCGCACTGATCCGCGCGCTGCTGGCCGATCCGCGCACCGCGCTCACCCGCATGGGTACCGCGGAGAACGCCGCCCATCTCGCCCCGCGCTTTCTCGACACGGTGGTCGGGCGCTATGCCGGCACGCGGCTCGGCCGGCAGGAGCTGGACGGCGAACTGATCGAGGACCGGCCCGACGCGCTGTGGAACCGCGCGGCGCTGGAGGCCGCGCGGGAGAACGCCGCCCCGGAGATGATGCGCGAAAAGCTGATCCGTATCGTCGTGGCGGTGGACCCGCCCGCCTCCTCGCGCCGCACGGCGGATGCCTGCGGGCTGGTCGCCGCCGGCATCGACCGCGACGGCATCGTCCATGTTCTGGCCGATGAGAGCGCGCAGGGGCTGACGCCGAGCGCCTGGGGCGCGCGGGCGGTGGGGCTGTTCCACCGGCTGAAGGCCGACCGGGTGGTGGTGGAGATCAACCAGGGCGGGGAGATGGTGCGCACCATCCTCGCCGGCATCGACCCGGCCGTACCGGTGCGCGAGGTGCGGGCGACGCGCGGCAAATGGCTGCGCGCCGAGCCCGTCGCCGCGCTCTACGAGCAGGGCCGCGTGCGCCATGCCGGGGTGTTCCCGGCGCTGGAGGACGAGATGTGCGACTTCGCCCCCGAGGGCCTGTCCAATGGCCGCTCGCCGGACCGGCTCGACGCGCTGGTCTGGGCGGTGACGGCGCTGGCGCTCGGCCCCACCGCCGCCCCCCGCGTGCGGCGGGTGTGAGGGGGCGCGTGCCGCCATGTGCCGCTCCACGTGTCCCGGCCAAGCGACGGCGAAGCCGGAGCGCAGAGCCGGGACCCAGCGGAGACTCTTCGGCCAAAGAGTTTCTCCTGGGCCCCGGATCATCGCTGCACGTTGTGCAGCTCGTCCGAGGCACGGGGGCGGCGAAGCCGGAGCGCCGCGCCGGGACCCAGCGGAAGAGTTTCGGCCGAAGAGTTTCTCCTGGGCCCCGGATCGTCGCCCCGCTGCGCGTGGCTTGGCCGGGGCACGCTCCCTGCTCGCACCGACCGGGGTGCTTGTGTCCCGGACGCCTGAAGCGCGAGCGGAAGGCGAGCCGGGACCCAGCGCAGAAGTCTTTGGCCAAAGAGTTTTCCCTGGGCCCCGGATCATCGCTGCACGTTGTGCAACTCGTCCGGGGCACGGACTTCTGTCCGCCCCCTTTTCAACCGGAGCCCCCGATGAAGCTCTTTCCCTTTCCCCGCCGCCGGGCGGCCGGCGCGCCGGAGGCGAAGGCCTCGCGCACCCATCCGCTGGTGGCGTTTCTTGCCGGCGGCCGGCCGCAATGGACGCCGCGCGATTACACGGCGCTGGCGCGCGAGGGCTACCAGCGCAACGCGGTCGCCCATCGCTGCGTGCGGCTGATCGTGCAGGGGGTCGGCGAGACGCGCTACATCCTCTCCGCGAACGGCCGCGAGATCGACGACCACCCGCTCACCGCGCTGCTGGCCCGGCCCGGCGGCGCGCTCACCGGGACGGAACTGCTGGAAGCGGTGGCGGCGCATCTGCTGATCGCCGGCAATGCCTATGTCGAGGCGGTGAGCCTCGGCGGCACGCCGCGCGAACTGCACGTGCTGCGGCCCGACCGGATGCGGGTCGTGCCGGGCGCGGACGGCTGGGCCGAAGCCTATGAATACAGCGCCGGCGGGCGCAGCGTGCGCTTCGCGCAGGGCGGCGAGGTGCCGCCGATCTGCCACCTCGCGCTGTTCAACCCGCTGGACGACCATTACGGCGCGCCGCCGCTCGAAGCCGCGTTCACCGCGCTCGACCTGCACAACGCCGCCGGTGCCTGGAACAAGGCGCTGCTCGACAACGCCGCCCGGCCTTCCGGCGCGCTGGTCTATGCCGGGGCGGGCAATCTGTCGGACGACCAGTTCGACCGGCTGAAGGAGGAGCTGGAGGCTAATTTCTCCGGCGCCGCCAATGCCGGGCGCCCGCTGTTGCTGGAAGGCGGGCTCGACTGGCGCCCGCTCGCGCTCTCGCCGAAGGAGATGGATTTCCTGGAGGCGCGAAACGCCAGCGCCCGCGAGATCGCGCTCGCCTTCGGCGTGCCGCCGATGATGCTCGGCATCCCCGGCGACGCGACCTACGCCAATTACGCGGAAGCGAGCCGCGTGCTGTGGCGCCAGACCATCCTGCCGCTGGCCCGCCAGATCGGCCACAAGCTCTGCGGCTGGCTGGCGCCGGCCTTCGGCGGGGATGGGCTGACGCTGGAGCCCGACCTCGACGCGGTCTCGGCCCTGCATGGCGAGCGCGAGGCGCTCTGGCGCCGGGTGAACGAGGCGGGCTTCCTGACCGACGACGAAAAACGCCAGGCCGTTGGCTACGGGGTGCGCGGGTAGGCGCGACCCGCGCCCGTGTCCCGGCCAAGCGACGGCGAGGCCGGAGCGCAGAGCCCGGATCCCGCGGAGAGTCTTCGGCCGAAGAGTTTCCCCTGGGCCCCGGCTCGGCACCACGCTGCGCGTGGCTTGGCCGGGGCACGCCCGCGCTCGGGCCTGCGGGGTAGGGGGCGCGTGTCCCGGGCGCCTGAAGCGCGAGCGGAAGGCGAGCCGGGACCCAGCGCAGAAGTCTTTGGCCGAAGAGTCTCCGCTGGGCCCCGGATCATTGCCCCGCGGCGCGGGGCTCGTCCGGGGTACGGGGCCATGCTCCGCGCGCCCCGAGACGCCCCCAACAAGACGCCCCCAAAAGACGCTCCAGGGAGACGCAGGATGGAAACGCTCATCACCGCCTTCGCGGCCAAGGCCGATCTTGCCCATCTGGCGCTGCTGATGTGGGCGCTGGGCGCCTCCACGCTGGCGGCGGGGGCGGTGCGGGAGCTTGGCCGCGCGGTGCGCCGCTTCGACGACTTCGTGCGCGAGATCGCGCGCTTCAACGCCCAGTTCGGAGACGAACCATGACCTCGACCCCGCGTATCCGGGCGTTCCTGCCCGGCCGCGTGCGGCTTTCCGCCGGCCATCTGCCTCTCGCGCTGCCGAGCTCGCGCCGTGCCGGGCAGGCGCCGCAGGTCTTCCGCGAATTCGGCCAGACGCTCGGCGCCCGGCTTGGCCGGCCGGAGCGCAGCACGGCCCCGCGCCCCCCCCCCGGGGCGGGGGCATGAGCCCCCCCCCCCCCCCCGCCGCGCCCGTGTCCCGGCCAAGCGACGGCGAGGCCGGAGCGCAGAGCCCGGATCCCG
>JAEZMI010000187.1 GCA_023414975.1 Pseudomonadota bacterium
GGCGCTGCAGCACTATTCGGGCGTTCCGGCCAACAAGATCGTCGGCATGGCCGGCGTGCTGGACTCGGCCCGCTTCCGCTACTTCCTCGCCGACGAGTTCAATGTGTCGGTCGAGGACGTGACCGCCTTCGTGCTCGGCGGCCATGGGGACGACATGGTGCCGCTGGTTCGTTATTCCGGCGTCGCCGGCATCCCGCTGCCCGACCTCGTGGCGATGGGCTGGACCACCCAGCAGAAGATGGACGCCATCGTCGAGCGCACCCGCAAGGGCGGCGGCGAGATCGTCAACCTGCTCAAGACCGGTTCCGCCTTCTACGCCCCGGCCGCCTCGGCGATCGAGATGGCGACCTCCTATCTGCGCGACAAGAAGCGCCTGCTTCCCTGCGCGGCCTTCCTCACCGGTCAGTATGGCGTGAACGACCTCTATCTCGGCGTCCCCGTCATCATCGGCGCCGAGGGCGTGGAGCGTATCGTCGAGATCAGCCTGGACGCCACCGAGCAGGCCATGCTCGACAAGTCCATCGCCTCGGTGAAGGAACTCGTCGCCGAGTGCCAGAAGATCGCCCCGGCGCTCGGCGCCTGAGCTCACGATACCGCGACGTGCCGCCGGGCCCGCCCGGCCGGCACCGCAACCCGCGAAAGACGACGGACGGCAACGCCGGACGATGTGCCTGAGACGCCTGCCCGTCACTTTCTGCGCCGCGCCAGTGTGCGGCGGGCCGAAGCGACCCCGGGGCCCGGCTCGCCAGCGAGCCGCTTACCTTGGGTTACTTCCCGGTGACAAGTTGCCAATATGCATGACGGTGCCGCATTCCTGCGGCATTCCTGAAGTGAAGACGAGACCTATATATTCGCTGATAAGCGCTTTCGCTCCGACCCCTTCGGAGCACCGGACCCAAGGTCGCCCGTCGGGCACCCCGGAACGGCCGTAAAGCGTCTCCACCGGACCGCAGCGGTCCATCAGGAGCCGACGATGTCGCGCGCGGACTTGAACGACGTTTTCCTCAACACCTCCTTCCTCTACGGCGCCAATGCGGCCTGGATCGAGGACCTGTACGCCCGCTACGAGGCGGACCCGTCCTCGGTGGACGCGCAGTGGCAGGCCTTCTTCGCCGGCCTCAAGGACGCCCCGGCCGATGTGGAGAAGAGCGCCCGCGGCGCCTCCTGGAAGAAGCAGGGCTGGCCGATCCACGCCAATGGCGAGCTGGTCTCGGCCATGGACGGCAATTGGATCGAGGTCGTCGGCAAGAAGGTCGAGGCCAAGGCCGCGGAGAAGGCCCAGAAGACCGGCGTCGAGCTCAGCTCCGCCGATGTGCAGCAGGCCACCCGCGACTCGGTCAAGGCCCTCATGATGATCCGCGCCTATCGCATGCGCGGCCATCTCCATGCCAAGCTCGACCCGCTGGGTCTTGAGCCCGAGCGCTCCGCGCCGGAGCTCGATCCCGCCTCCTACGGTTTCCAGGAATCCGATCTCGATCGGCCGATCTTCATCGACCACGTTCTCGGCCTCGAATTCGCGACCGTCCGCCAGATGGTCGCCATCCTCCAGCGCACCTATTGCGCCACGCTCGGCGTCGAGTTCATGCACATCTCCTCGCCGGAGGAGAAGGCCTGGATCCAGGAGCGCATCGAGGGCCCGGACAAGGAGATCAGCTTCACCCGCGAGGGCAAGCGCGCGATCCTGAACAAGCTTGTCGAAGCGGAAGGCTTCGAGAAGTTTCTCGACGTCCGCTACACCGGCACCAAGCGTTTCGGCCTTGACGGCGGCGAGTCGCTCATCCCGGCCCTGGAGCAGATCATCAAGCGCGGCGGCCAGCTCGGTGTGCAGGAGATCGTGTTTGGCATGGCCCATCGCGGCCGCCTCAACACGCTCACCCAGGTCATGGGCAAGCCCCATCGCGCGCTGTTCCACGAGTTCAAGGGCGGCTCCTGGGCCCCGGACGAGGTCGAGGGCTCCGGCGACGTGAAGTACCACCTCGGCGCTTCGTCGGACCGGGAGTTCGACGGCAACCGGGTGCATCTGTCGCTCACCGCCAACCCGTCGCATCTGGAAATCGTCGACCCGGTGGTCCTCGGCAAGTGCCGGGCCAAGCAGGACCAGCTCGGCGATGTCGAACGCACCCAGGTGCTGCCGCTGCTCATCCACGGCGACGCCGCCTTCGCCGGCCAGGGCGTGGTCGCCGAGTGCCTCGGCCTCTCCGGCCTGAAGGGTCACCGCACCGGCGGCTCGATCCACTTCATCATCAACAACCAGATCGGCTTCACCACCTATCCACGCTTCTCGCGCTCCTCGCCCTACCCGTCGGATGTGGCGAAGACCATCGAGGCGCCGATCTTCCATGTGAATGGCGACGACCCGGAGGCCGTGACCTTCGCGGCGAAGATCGCCATCGAGTTCCGCCAGCGCTTCAAGAAGCCGGTGGTGGTGGACATGTTCTGCTACCGCCGCTTCGGCCACAATGAAGGTGACGAACCCGCCTTCACCCAGCCGCTGATGTACAAGGCGATCAAGCAGCACCCCAGCACGCTGGAGCTCTACGCCCGCAAGCTCGAAGCCGAGGGCGTGATCGAGGCCGGCGAGTTCGACCGCATGAAGGCCGAGTGGCGTTCGCGGCTCGACACCGAATATGAGGCGGGTCAGGCTTATAAGCCCAACAAGGCGGACTGGCTGGACGGGCGCTGGGCCGGCCTCAAGGCGGCCATCAGCGAGGACGATCCCCGCCGCGGCAATACCGGCGTGGCGATCGACGTCCTCAAGGAGATCGGCGACAAGATCACCACCGTTCCCGAGGGCTTCCACCTTCACCGCACCATCCAGCGTTTCCTCGACGCGCGCCGCAAGGCCATTCTCGAGGACGGCGCCGGGATCGACTGGTCGACTGCGGAGGCGCTCGCCTTCACCACGCTCCAGCTCGAAGGTCATCCGGTGCGCCTGTCCGGCCAGGACTGCGAGCGCGGCACCTTCTCGCAGCGTCATTCCGTGCTGATCGACCAGGAGAACGAGGAGCGCTTCACCCCGTTCAACCATCTGCGCGAGGGGCAGGCCCGCTACGAGGTCATCAACTCGATGCTCTCGGAAGAGGCGGTCCTCGGCTTCGAGTACGGCTACTCGCTCTCCGAGCCCAACGCGCTGGTGATGTGGGAAGCCCAGTTCGGCGACTTCGCCAATGGGGCGCAGGTCATTTTCGACCAGTTCCTGTCCTCCGGCGAGCGCAAGTGGCTGCGCATGTCCGGCCTCGTCTGCCTGCTGCCGCATGGCTATGAGGGCCAGGGGCCGGAGCATTCCTCCGCCCGTCTGGAGCGCTATCTGCAGATGTGCGCCGAGGACAACATGCAGGTCGCCAACTGCACGACGCCGGCGAACTACTTCCACATCCTGCGCCGCCAGCTCAAGCGCGACTTCCGCAAGCCGCTGATCCTGATGACGCCGAAGAGCCTGCTGCGCCACAAGCGCGCCGTCTCCACGCTCGCCGAGTTCGGCGCGGGCACCAGCTTCCACCGCGTGCTGTGGGACGATGCGGACCGCTCGCACACCGACCAGCCGGCCGAGGCGGTGAAGCTGAAGCCCGATGGCGAGATCCGCCGCGTCGTGCTGTGTTCCGGCAAGGTGTATTACGACCTCTACGAGGAGCGTGAGCGCCGCGGCATCGACGACATCTACCTGCTGCGGCTCGAACAGCTTTTCCCGTTCCCGCTGAAGACGCTGGCGCAGGAAATCTCCCGCTTCAAGCAGGCGGAAGTGGTCTGGTGCCAGGAAGAGCCGAAGAACCAGGGCGGCTGGGCCTTCGTGCAGCCCTATCTCGAATGGGTGCTGGAGCAGGCGGGCTCGGCCTCCGCGCGCCCGCGCTACACCGGCCGCCCGGCGTCCGCAGCGACGGCGACGGGCCTGATGTCCAAGCATCTCGCGCAGCTCAAGGCGTTCCTCGCGGACGCGCTGGGCTGATTATCCGACTGAACCGAGGGAGTGCCGGTCCAGAGGCCGGCAAAGGGTGAGGAAGAACGAGCATGGCCACCGAAATCCGCGTTCCGACGCTGGGCGAATCGGTCACTGAAGCGACCATCGGCAAGTGGTTCAAGAAGGCGGGCGAGGCGGTTGCGGCCGACGAACCGATCGTCGAGCTGGAGACCGACAAGGTCACCATCGAGGTTCCCGCCCCGGCGGCCGGCGTGCTGTCGGAGATCATCGCCAAGGATGGCGAGACCGTCGGCGTCGGCGCGCTGCTCGGCTCCATCGGCGAGGGCGGCGCGGCGGCCAAGGCTGCAACTGCCGCTGCTC
>JAEZMI010000231.1 GCA_023414975.1 Pseudomonadota bacterium
CGCCCCAGGCCAGCAGCAGCGTCAGCACCGGCACGGGCGCGAGATAGAGCAGGTTCGGCATGGTGAACCAGCGGTCGGCGATCCGCGGAATCGCCAGCGGCGTCCACACGCTGACGATGCCCATGAACACCAGCACGGCCGGCAACAGGAGCTTGGCGTGGGCCCGCCCGCGGCGGGCGGCGGCACCGTCCGTCTTCATGATGAGCCAGGTGCTGCCGATCAGCGCGTAGCCGGCGACGACACCGATACCGCAGAGAAAGGCAAAGGGCGTCGCCCAGTCGAGCGGGCCGCCGGCGAAGGCGTTGTTCTCGACCTTGATGCCCTGAACGAAGCCGCCGAGCAGCACACCCTGGAAGAAGGCGGCGAGCGTCGAGCCACCGGCGAAGGCGATGTTCCACAGGAAGCGGCTGGTGTCCGCCACATGCCGGAATTCGAAGGCGACGCCGCGGAACACGAGGGCCAGCAGCATGAAGATGACGGGCAGGTAAAGTGCTGGCATGACAATGGAATAGGCGAGAGGGAAGGCGACCAGCAGCCCGCCGCCACCGAGCACCAGCCAGGTCTCGTTGCCGTCCCAGAACGGCGACACCGAGCCCATCATCTGGTCCTTTTCCATGTCGCTCCTGGCGAAGGGGAAGAGGATGCCGATGCCGAGATCAAACCCGTCGAGCACCACATACATGGCGATCGCCACCGCCAGCAGCAGCGACCAGATCACCGGCAGGTACCAGACCATTCCGACGCTCATGTCCATGGCTCATTCCCCCGGAGCGTTGATGGCGGCGCGGGTGGCTTCATGCGCCGAGGCAATGGGGCGGTTGGGCAGGCCCTCCTCGGGCGTGGCCAACGCCTCCTGCGCAGGACCGCGCACGATGAGGCGGTTGATGTAGTAGAGGCCGCCGGAGAACACGACGCCGTAGACGAGCACGAAGAGGGCGAGCGTGGTCGCGACGGCCCAGCCGGTGACGGGCGAGATCGCGTCCGCCGTGCGCAGGATGCCGGTCGCGACCCAGGGCTGGCGACCGACTTCTGTAACGAACCAGCCGGACAGCAGCGCCGTGAAACCGAGCGGCCACACATAGCGGAGAGGGCCGACATACCAGTCGGTCTCGAACAGCCGGCGCCGCCAGAGCAGCCAGGCGCCCAGCCAGCCGATGGCGATCATGAGCATCCCGATACCAACCATGACCCGGAAGGCGAAGAACGGGATCACTACGGGCGGGCGGTCATCCGGCGCGTAGCTTTTGAGGCCCGGGAAGGTGCCGTCCCAGCTATGGGTGAGGATCACGCTGCCCAGATGCGGGATGGCGATCTGGTAGTCGTTGCGTTCCTGCTCCTCGTTGGGAAGGGCGAACAGAACCAGCGGCACGCCGGACTCGCCCGGCACGGGCTCCCAATGCGCCTCGATCGCAGCGATCTTCGCCGGCTGGTACTCCAGCGTGTTGCGCCCATGCGAGTCGCCGATGAACGCCTGGAGCGGTGCGGCGATGGCAATGAGGACGATGGCCATGCGCATCATGGTGCGCGCATCCTCGCCATAACGGCCCTGATAGACGTAACGCGCGCCGACCGCGAGCACCACGAAGGCCGTGGTGAGGTAGCAGGCGGTTACCATATGCGCGAAGCGGTAGGGGAAGCTGGGGTTGAAGATGATGGCGAGCCAATCCACGGGATGGGCGATGCCGTCGATCACCTCATGGCCGGCCGGCGTCTGCATCCAGCTGTTGGCGGCCAGAATCCAGAAGGTGGAGAGCGAGGTGCCGAGCGCCACCATTATGCAGGAGAAGACGTGAAGACCGCGCGGCACCTTGTTCCAGCCGAACAGCATGATGCCGAGAAAGGTCGCCTCAAGGAAGAAGGCGGTGAGCACCTCATAGCCGATCAGCGGTCCGATGATGTTGCCGACCACCCGCGAGAAATGGCTCCAGTTCGTTCCAAACTGGTAGGATAATACAATTCCCGACACCACGCCCATGCCGAAGGACACGGCGAAGATCTTGGTGAAGAACCGTGCGATACGGCTGTAGCGCTCCTGCCCGGTCGCGATCCAGAGCACTTCCAACGTCGCGATATAGGCCGCGAGGCCGATGGTGAAACCGGGAAAGATGACATGGAAAGAGACGGTGAAGGCGAACTGGATGCGCGCCAGAAGGATGGGGTCGAGTTCCATCGTGGTGCCTCTGCTCGTCTGCGCCGCATCGGCACATGACGCTGCGAGACTATGCCTCAAATGGCTACGATGGAATGACTTAAATCTGCCATTCTGGTTAAATCGCCCGTCTGACCGTTCCGCAAACGACTTTAGTCGCGCGGATTGGCGCCGAGCGTGGCGAGCCGCGCCTCGATCGCCATGAGGTCCCGCCAGGCCATGCGTTTTCCCAGCGGCGAGCGCAGCAGATAGGCCGGGTGGAACGTCGCGAGAGCCGGAATGACCCGACGACCGGTATTATAATCCTGCCAACGGCCGCGCGCCTTGGTGATGCCGTCGGTGATTCCCAGCAGCGTCTGGGCGGACGGGCCGCCGAGGCAGACGAGGATGTCCGGGTCCGCGAGTTCGATCTGCCGGCGGATGAAAGGCAGGCAGATCGCGGTTTCCTGCGGCGTCGGCGTGCGGTTGCCGGGCGGACGCCAGGGCACGACGTTGGCGATGTAGGCGCTGTTGCGGTCGATGCCGATGGCGGCGAGCATGCGGTCGAGCAGCTTGCCGGAGCGTCCCACGAAAGGCTTGCCCTCGATATCCTCGTCGCGCCCCGGCGCCTCCCCCACCAGCATCAGCCGGGCGCGCGGATTGCCGTCAGCGAAGACGAGCCGGGTCGCCGTATGCTTCAGCGGGCAGCCGTCAAAGCCTTGAAGCAGCTCGACCAGCGCCTCCAGGGTCGGCGCCGCGCCCGCGGCCTCGCGGGCCTCGATGGCGGCGACGTCGGGCGGGGGCGGGGCGTTGCCGGGCAGGAGGGGGGCGGCGGAAAGGGGCGCGCGGGAGGTATTATTTGCGGGTTCGGCCGGCGCGGGCGACACGGGGCGCGATTGAGCGACGGGCGCGCGCGGCCGGGGGGCGCCGCGCTCGCGGGCGCTCTCCTCGAAACGGTCCACCGGCTCTTCCCCGAGCGCGACATCGACACCCGCCTCCACATGGAAGGCGAGGATGTCGGCAATCAGGGCATGCTCGTTAAGTCTCGGGTCCATAAGGGCCTTCTTCCGTCCAACGGATGACCTTATCGCGCTGCGGGATGGTTGTCAGGGGGCGGCAAGCGTGGAAGAAGTCCAGAGAAGATGAGGGTTGGCCGGAGGCAGCTATGGACGCGGCGGAATTGCCGGATCGCGACGCGATGGAATTTGATGTCGTCATCGTCGGCGCGGGTCCGGCGGGGCTGGCGGCGGCGATCCGGCTGAAGCAGATCAATGCCGATCTCTCCGTCGTCATTGTGGAGAAGGGCTCCGAGGTCGGCGCCCACATCCTCTCCGGCGCGGTGATCGATCCCATTGGTCTTGATCGGCTTTTTCCCGATTGGCGGGACGACCCCGAGGCGCCGCTGAAGACGCCAGTAACGGATGACCGCTTTTATCTGCTCGGCCCCGCCGGAGCGTTGCGCCTGCCGAATGCGCTGATGCCGCCGCTGATGAGCAACCACGGCAATTATGTCGGCTCGCTCGGCACGGTCTGCCGCTGGCTCGCGGCGAAGGCGGAAGGGCTGGGGGTCGAAATCTATCCCGGTTTTGCCGCCGCCGAATTGCTGGTCGATGAGTGCAGTGGGGTGGACGATCAGGCCGATGAGGGTAAAAAAGGCCGCATCGTCGGCGTCGCCACCGGCGACATGGGAATCGGCAGCGACGGCGAGATCACCGACCGCTACACGCGCGGCATGGAGCTGCGGGCCAAGTACACCCTGTTCGCCGAAGGCGCGCGCGGGCAGCTCTCCAAGCAGCTCATCGCCCGCTACGGCCTCGCGGAGGGGCGCGAGCCGCAGAAGTTCGGTCTCGGCCTCAAGGAGCTTTGGACCGTGCCGCCGGAGAAGCACCGGCCCGGCCTGGTGCAGCACTCCTTCGGCTGGCCGCTGGACAATGCCACGGGCGGCGGCTCGTTCCTCTACCATATGGAGGACAACCAGGTGATGGTGGGCTTCGTCGTCCACCTCAACTACGCCAATCCCTTCCTCTCGCCCTTCGAGGAGTTCCAGCGCTTCAAGACCCACCCGCTGGTGCGCGAGACACTCGCGGGCGGCAAGCGTATCTCCTATGGCGCGCGCGCCATCACCGAAGGCGGCTGGCAGTCGGTGCCGAAGCTGGTCTTCCCGGGCGGGGCGCTGATCGGCTGTTCGGCCGGCTTCATCAACGTGCCGCGCATCAAGGGCAGCCATAACGCCGTGCTCTCCGGCATCCTCGCCGCCGAGGAGGCCGCCGGCGCCCTCGCGGCCGGGCGCGAACATGACGTGCTCGCCGGCTATGAGGCCGGCTGGCGCGGCTCCGACATCGGCCGCGACCTGTGGAAGGTGCGCAACGTCAAGCCGCTCTGGTCGAAGCTCGGCACCTATGCCGGCATCGCGCTGGGCGGGCTCGACATGTGGCTGAACACGGCATTCGGCGTCTCGCCCTTCGGCACGCTGAAGCACGGCAAGGCCGACCACGAGACGCTGCGGCCGGCGGCGGGGGCGCGGCGTATCGACTACCCGCGCCCTGACAATGTGGTCTCCTTCGACCGGCTCTCCTCGGTGTTCCTGTCCAACACCAACCACGAGGAAGACCAGCCGGTGCATCTGAAGGTCGCCGACATGGCGTTGCAGAAGCGCTCCGAGCACGATGTCTTCGCCGGTCCTTCCGCGCGCTACTGCCCGGCGGGCGTTTATGAGTGGGTGGAGAAGGACGGGGCGGAGGTCTATGTGATCAACGCGCAGAACTGCGTGCACTGCAAGACCTGCGATATCAAGGACCCCAACCAGAACATCACCTGGGTCGCCCCGGAAGGCGGCGGGGGACCCAATTACCCGAACATGTGAGGCACCGATGCGGCGCGGCTTATGGACCATCCCCGGAACGCTGGTCGCCGCGACATTGACCGCCGCGACGCTCACCGCCGCGACGCTGTTCGCCGCTCCACTGTTCATGCCCACCCCACTGGTCGCGCAGGAGGCGCCCGGCGCGATGCCCGGCGAGGCGCCCGGTGGCGCGCCGGATTACAGCCGCTATCGCGAGGGGCTGTTCCTGCGCTACCTCGACGCCGAGCCCGGCGGCATTGCCCGCGTGCCCCATATCGGCCTCTCCTTCGGCGGCGAGGTGCTGAGCGCGGACCTCGATTCCGGCTCCACCGGCATCGTCGTCGCCGCCGCCTATATTCCCGGCGTCGATCAGCTCCCGGTTCAGGGGCCGGGCGAATTGACCTATACGAGCTCCGGCCGGGTGATGGTCGGCCAATGGGTCATCACCCCCGTCACCCTCTCCGGCAAGGAGGGGGCGAGCCTCACCACCGCGCCGCTGCCCGTGCTGGCGGTGAGCGAGGTGCGCTGCCTGACCAATGCGCGCGACTGCACCCCTTCCAGCGACCCGCGCCACATCGCCATGGTGGGCGTCGGCTTCGCCCGCGAGGCCGACCGGCAGAGCCAGAGCACGCCCGACAAAAACCCGCTGCTGAACATCGCGGCGGGTGAGCGCCCGCGCCGGCAGGGCTATGTGCTCACCGCCGAGGGCGTGCATATCGGCCTCACCGCCGCGAATACGCGCGGGCCTTTCCACTACATCAAGCTGGAGCGGCGGCCGGACGGCACGGACTGGCAGCCGACGCCCGCCTGCATCAGCCTGAACGGCGCGACCCCGCCGGCCTGCGGCACCGTGCTGGTGGATACCGGCGTCGGCGCCATGTTCATGACCGTGCCGGCCGCGCAGGCCGGTGCTGCCGGGGCGGGCGAAGGCGGGGCGGGCGCGGATGGGGCACCGGCCCGTACGCTGCCCGAGGGCACGCAGGTCGCCATCAGCGTCGGCGCGGGGGCGCAGGCCTTCCCGCTCTACGCCTTCACCGTCGGCGACGGCTCCCCGCTCGCGCCCGAGGGCATCCACCTGCGTGTCGCGCCCGACCGGGCCTTCGTGAACACCTCCTTCCACCTGCTGAACGGCTATGACGTGCTGTTCGACGGAGACGGCGGCTATGCCGGGTTCCGCGCGCGGCCCTGACGTTGAAATGAAGGTTGCGAAATACAACTTTTAATTGCATTCTTTCGTTCATCGGGGCGGGAGATGACGTCATGGCGCTGAACAAGCGGTCGCTCGACAATCTTGTCGGGGTGCATCCGGATTTGGTTCGCGTGGTGCATCGGGGCGACGAGATCACCTCGGTGAAGTTCATCGTGACGGAGGGCCCGCGCACGCTCGCCCGGCAGAAGCAGCTTGTGGCCTCCGGCGCGGCGCAAACCCTGCGCTCGCGGCATATTCCCGGCGGCCCCAACAACCTCGCTCACGCGATCGACGTGGCGGCGCTGGTCGGCGGGCAGGTGCGCTGGGACTGGCCGCTCTATGAGAAGATCGCCGTGGCGATGAAGCTGGCGGCCCAGCAGGAGGGCGTTCCCGTCGAGTGGGGCGGCGACTGGCGCAGCTTCAAGGACGGCCCGCACTACCAATTGCCCTGGGCCACCTACCCGGTGTGAGGCCACGCCATGACGCCCGCGCCGGCGGCCACTTTGCGCGGCGAGGTGGGGCGCATTGTGCGGGCCCCAGCCCCTCTCACACCAGGCTGATCGCCAGCGCCGCCAGCAGGATGATCGCGGCCCAGAGGTCGGAGATCATCGCCACGTTCTCGCGCAGGTTCCGGTGCGGGCGACGGGCGTGGTTGAGGCCGGCGAGGCCGAGGAACAGGCCGCCGACCAGCGCCACCGGCAGCACCCAGGCGGAGAACACCAGCGAGAGCAGGCCGGTGAGGCCGATCGCGATGTTGGCGAAGCCGAGCTCCTGCGCCAGCACATGGGCGCGCGGCTCGTCGATGCCGAGAATGCCCTTCACGGTGAAGGCCGGTTTCCACACCTGCGTGACGCCGGCCAGCAGCAGCCGAACGCCCACCGCCCAGAAGGCGAACCATTTGATGGCGACGACGACGAAGGCGGCGACCCCGCTCGTCGTCGCGATTTCGCCGGCGATGCTCACCACCGGCAGGATCACCATGGTGAGCAGAATGATGGCGTAATACATGCGTCCCCCATGGCCGCGCCGCAGCCGCGCCCGCGCATGGTGGGGGCGGGGAAGGCGGGGGTCAATGCTGAGCCCAGGGCGGCGTGCGATCCCGGATCGGCCCTTGGCCGTCAGGGATGACGGAGGAGAGATGCCCGTCGCGCCGTAATCCCGGCCGGAGCGCAGCGTAGAGCCGGGATCGTACGCCACGCGTTCCGGGTCCATGGCGGCTTGCGATCCCGGATCGGCCCTTGGCCGTCCGTGATGACGTAAGGCCCGGTAGGCTTCACGAAACTGTCGCAGGGGCTTCATCGACATGTCATCGGCGGGGGCTAACCCAAGCCGGTCCTTGACAGGCCGGCGGAGAACCGATGGCGGCAGCGCTTCAACTCGACCGCGTGAGCAAGACCTATGGCAGCATGCGCGCCGTGGAGAATGTCTCGCTGACCATACAGCCGGGCGAGCGCGTCGCGCTCATCGGGGCCTCAGGCTCCGGCAAGTCGACCCTCATCCGTCTCGCGTCGGGACTGATCCTCGCCGATGCGCAGGGGCAGGGCTCCGGCGCGGTGCACTCCTTCGGCGTCAAGGTGCAGGAAGCCGGCCGGCTCGCCGCCGATGTGCGGCTGGCGCGCCGGCATATCGGCCTCGTCTTCCAGCAATTCGCGCTCGCGGGCCGTCTGTCGGTGCTGACCAATGTGCTGGTCGGCGCGCTCGGGCGCATCGGCACCTTGCGGGGCACGCTCGGCCTGTTCAACGAGGACGAGCGCCGCACCGCCTATGCCGCGCTCGCCGAGGTCGGCATCGCCCAGCACGCCATGAAGCGGGCGCGCGAACTCTCCGGCGGCCAGCAGCAGCGCGTCGCCATCGCCCGCGCGCTGGTGCAGGGCGCCAAGCTCGTGCTCGCGGATGAGCCCATCGCCTCGCTCGACCCGAAGAGCGCCAAGCGCGTGATGGACACGCTGGTGACGATGAGCCGGGACCACGGCATCGCGCTGGTCGTCTCGCTGCACCAGGTGGACTACGCCACCGCCTATTTCGACCGCGTGATCGCGATGAATGCCGGCCGCGTCGTGTTCGACGGCCCGGCGGCGCAGATCAACGCGGCCTTCCTGACCGAACTCTACGGCGCCAGCGCCGAGGAACTGATCCTGCCGAGCCAGTTCGCCGTGAGCGCGCCGGCCCCGGCTGTCACCGCCGACATCCAGACCGTATCCTGACAGGAGCGACATCCATGAAGCGCATTCTCGCGGCCGGCCTCGTGCTCGCCGGCCTGACCGCCCCGCTGGCGGCGCAGGAAGTCAAGGAAATCAACTTCGGCTTCATCTCGACCGAGTCGTCCGCCAACCTCGCCAAGAGCTTCGAGCCCCTGCTCAAGGACCTGGAGAAGGCGATCGGCGTGCCGGTGAAGCCGTTCTTCGTCGGCGACTATGCCGGCGTCATCGAAGGCATGCGCTTCAAGAAGGTCGATATCGGCTGGTTCGGCAACAAGTCGGCGATGGAAGCGGTGGACCGCGCCAATGGCGAAGTGTTCGTGAAGACCGCGAAGCCCGACGGTTCCTCCGGCTATTACTCGCTGATCGTGACCAATGTCGACCGCAACGACATCAACGATCTCAAGGACGTGCTGGACTGCTCGAAAGGCTACAATTTCGGCAATGGCGATCCGAACTCGACCTCGGGCTTCTTGGTCCCGAGCTATTATGTGTTCGCGATGAACAATGTCGACCCGGTGAAGTGCTACAAGCGCGTCGTCACCTCTAACCATGAAGGCAACCTGCTCGCGGTCGCCAACAAGCAGGTCGATTTCGCCACCAACAACACCGAGAACATGACCCGCCTGCAGCAGACCCGCCCGGCGGAAGCGGCCAAGATCAAGGAAGTGTGGCGCTCGCCGATGATCGCCGGCGACCCGATCGTGTGGCGCAAGGACCTGCCGGCCGACATCAAGGCCAAGATCTACACCTTCTTCATGACCTATGGCCGCAACGGCACGCCGGAAGAGATCGAGCGTGCCCGCGCCGTGCTCGCCAAGACCTCGGACGGCTGGGGTCCCTTCCTCGCCTCCTCCGACGCGCAGCTGATCCCGATCCGCCAGCTCGAACTCTTCAAGTCGAAGATGAAGGTGCAGAACGACGATAAGCTCTCGGCGGACGAGAAGGCCGCGAAGATCAAGGAGATCGACGCCAAGCTCGCCGCGCTCGACGACCAGCAGAAGAAGCTGCCGGCCATGTGAGGCGCCCAAGGGGGCGGCTTGCGAGCCACCCCGTTGGTTTGACCATGAGGGGCGGCCGGTCGCGACCGGCCGTCACCGCCTTCGGCCCTTCCGGACGGACCCGCGCATCCCATGACCTCCACCGCCGCCGCCCACCGTACCGCCATCGCCGCCATGCCGGCCCCGCCGCACACGCCCCTGACGACGCGGCTCGCCCGCCTCGCCATCGCGGCGGCCACCGTGACCGTGCTGGTGTTCGCCTGGTACGAGGCGGAGATGAACCCGGCGCAGCTGGTGCGCGACGCCGGCAACATGGCGACGCTCGGCGCCGACTTCCTGCGCCCGGATTTCAGCGATTGGGACGTCTACTTCAACGCGATGCTGGAGACGCTGGCCATCGCGATCTGGGGCACGGTGCTGGCGGTGATCGCCGGCATCCCCTTCGGCATCCTCTCGGCCGACAATGTCGTGCCGCGCTGGGTCGCCTTCCCGGTCCGCCGGCTGATGGACGCCTGCCGCGCCATCAACGAACTGGTCTTCGCGCTGATCTTCATCGCCGCCGTCGGCCTCGGCCCCTTCGCCGGCGTGCTGGCCCTGTTCATCCATACCACGGGCGTCGTCGCCAAGCTGTTCTCGGAGGCGGTCGAGGCGATCGATCCCGCCCCGGTCGAGGGCATTCGCGGCACCGGCGGCACCTGGCTGCAGGAGATCGTCTACGGCGTGCTGCCGCAGGTGCTGCCGCTGTGGATTTCCTACGCCCTCTACCGCTTCGAATCGAACGTCCGCTCGGCCACCGTGCTCGGGATCGTGGGCGGCGGCGGCATCGGCATGACCTTCAACGAAACCATGCGCGGCTTCCTCTACTCGCAGGCCTCGGCGATCCTGATCATCGTCATCATCACCGTGTCGGTGCTCGACATGGTCAGCCAGAACATCCGCAAGCGTTTCATCTGATCGGCCCGGCGCCCGGCGGGGCGTCGCGCCGCGCGCTGTTGCCGGCCGAACTGACGCGCCGCGTCATGTTGCGGCGCCGGCCGATCCGCAGCGGCGTGTAATCGAGGGCCGCTGTGCTTTCCAAACTTTAATTCCTTCGCCACGTTCCCGGCGGTATTGCTTTGGCTAATAGTCGACCGGCGTCCTTCGCCGCCTCGACACAAGCATCCCGCCGCCGGAGACCTTCCCTTGCGTGCCATCTTCTCCCTGCTCGCCGATGTCTGGCGGCTGTCCATTCCCTATTTCCGCGGCGAGGACAAATGGCGCGGGCTCGCGCTGCTCGGCGCGGTGGTCGCGCTGGAGGTCGGCTGGGTCTACGCCACCGTGCTGATCAACCAGTGGAACGCCGCGTTCTACGACGCGATCCAGACGAAGAACTACCCGGACTTCGTGCATCAGCTCTGGCTGTTCAGCTTCTACGCCGCCGCCGCCATCGCCATCGCGGTCTACCAGATCTATCTGCGCCAATGGCTGCAGATCCGCTGGCGGACCTGGATGACCGACAAATACCTGACCGCCTGGCTGGCGGACGAGACGCATTACCGGCTGCGGCTGAAGGGCGACCGGGCCGACAACCCCGACCAGCGCATCGCCGACGACATCAACGCCTATATCTCGCAGACCCTGAGCATCTTCATCGGGCTGCTCAACGCGGTGATGACGCTGGCCTCCTTCGCGGTCATCCTCTGGGGCCTGTCGGGCGATTTCGCCTTCAACATCTTCGGCGGCGAGTGGCGCATTCCCGGCTACCTGGTCTGGGCCGCCTTCGCCTATGCGGCGCTCGGCACCTTTCTCGCCCATCTCATCGGCCGGGTGCTGGTGAAACTGAATTTCGACCAGCAGCGCTTCGAGGCGGATTACCGCGTCGATCTGGTGCGCGTGCGCGAGAATGGCGAGCAGATCGCGCTGATGAAGGGCGAGGGGGTGGAGCGCGCCCGGCTGCTCGACCGCTTCAGCCATGTCGTGCACAATTACTGGGGCATCATGATCGCCCAGAAGCGGCTGACCTGGTTCACCGCCGGCTATGGCCAGATCTCCACCATCTTCCCCTTCGTGGTGGTGGCGCCGGCCTATTTCGCCGGCACGATCCAGCTCGGCCAGCTCATGCAGACCGCCTCCGCCTTCGGGCAGGTGCAGGGCTCGTTCTCCTTCTTCATCAACGCCTATGCGACGCTGGCCGAATGGAGGTCTGTGGTCGACCGTCTCATCGGCTTCCAGCGGCAGGTGGAAACGACGCAGGCCGAGACGCTGAAGGCCGATTTCCGGCAGGTGTCCGCCTCCGGCGAGGCGCCGCTCGAGGTCAAGGACATGGAGGTGCGCCTGCCGGACGGGCGGGCGCTGGTCGCCATCGACCGCTTCGGCGTCAAGCGCGGCGAGAGCACGCTCCTCACCGGCGCCTCCGGCACGGGCAAGAGTACGCTGCTGCGCGCCATCGCCGGCATCTGGCCCTATGGCCACGGTGTGGTGGAGGTGGCGCCGGGCGGGCGGGTGCTCACCCTGCCGCAGCGGCCCTATCTGCCCGTGGGATCGCTGCGCGGCGCGCTCGCCTACCCCGACCCCATGGGCAACCATGCCGACGAGACGCTGCGCGAGGTGCTGGCGGCGGTGGGGCTGGCGGGCTTCGCCGGCCGGCTCGACGAGCACGCGCTGTGGCCGGCGGTGATGTCGGGCGGCGAGCAGCAGCGGCTCGCCATCGCCCGTGCGCTGCTGGTGAAGCCGGACGTGCTGCTGCTGGACGAGGCCACCTCGGCGCTGGACGAGGCGAGCGAGGCGGCGCTTTACCGGCTGCTGCGCGAGCGGCTGCCGCGCGCCGCGATCCTCTCCATCGGCCACCGCTCGACCCTGCTGGACCTGCATGAGAGCCATGTGGCGCTGGAGCGGGGCGGGGACGGGCCGGCGCGGCTGGTCCCGCAGGCGCTGGCGGCGGCGCCCCTCTGAAGC
>JAEZMI010000268.1 GCA_023414975.1 Pseudomonadota bacterium
CTGCCGGGGATCGGCCCCTACACGGCGGCGGCCATCGCCGCCATCGCCTTCGAGCGCCGTGCCGCGCCGGTGGACGGCAACTGGGAGCGCGTCATCGCCCGCCTCTTCGCGGTGGAGGAGCCGCTGCCGAAGGCCAAGCCGCGCCGGCGCGCGCTCGGAACGACGCTGCTGCCTGAGGCGCGCTTCGGGGATTTCGCGCAGGCGATGATGGATCTCGGCGCCACGATCTGCACCCCGCGCAAGCCCGCCTGCGCGCTCTGCCCGTGGCGCGAGCCCTGCGCCGCGCGGGCGGAAGGCGCGCCGGAGCGCTACCCGCTGAAGGTCGCCAAGGCCGCGCGCCCCACCCGGCGGGGCATCGCGTTTCTCGCCGTGCGGGCGGATGGCGCCGTACTCGCGCGCTCGCGTCCGCCCCAGGGCCTGCTCGGCGGCATGAGCGAGGTGCCCTCGACGCCATGGGAGGTGGATCTCCCCGAAGACCCCGCCACCAGCGCGCCGCTCGCGGCGGATTGGCGCCCGCGCAACGCGCCCGTCACCCATGTCTTCAGCCATTTCGCGCTGGAGCTCACGGTCTGGCGCGCCGACGTGCCGATGGCCACGCCCGCGCCCGCCGGCCACCGCTGGGTGCCGCCTGCCCGCTTCGATGCGGAGGCCTTTCCCAGCGTGATGCGCAAGGTGCTGGCCTGCCTCTGACACGGCGCTGTCATCAATGACATACCTGTGATCGAGGAAACCCCTCGACCCGGCCTGCGTTATCCCGCCGACCGCAACATGCGGAAAAAACAGGAGAACGCATCATGGGTAGCACCGCTGACAAGGTAAAGGGCATGGCCAATGAGGCCATGGGCAACGTCAAGCAGGGCATCGGCAACGTGACCGGCAATGACCGTCTCAAGGTCGAGGGCAAGGCCCAGGAGCTCAAGGGCGAGGGCCAGCAGGCCAAGGGCGAGATCAAGGACGCGGTGAAGAAGGCCGGCAACCTCTGATCGCCGTCTCCGTCCTGGAAACGACGAGGCCGCCCCATCGGGCGGCCTTTTTGTTGGCTCAGGCCATCAGCCCGATATGGCCGGGCAGGGCGGCGACGCGGGCGAGCCAGGCCCGCACGCCGGGGAAGCCGGCGAGATCATAGCCGCCCTCTTCCGCCGTGTGGGTGTAGGCGTAGAGCGCGATGTCGGCAACGCTGAAGGCGTTGCCCGCCAGCCAGTCGGCGCCCGCGAGGCGCGTCTCCATCACGCCGAGCGCGCGGTTGCCGGCGTCCAGAAGCTGCGCCAGCCGCTCCGGCGTCGCCAGATGCGCCCGCTCCTCATAGATAAACAGTGCCCGCCGCACGGCTAGCGCCGGCTCGTGGCTGTACTGCTCGAAGAACATCCACTCATACACCTTGGCGCGCGCGTAGCGGTCCGCCGGCACAAGCGCGCTGCCCTCGGCGAGATAGAGCATGATCGCGTTCGATTCGGCGAGGAAGCGGCCATCCTCCAGTTCCACCGTCGGCAGCTTGCCGATCGGGTTTTTGGCGAGGAAATCCGGGTGGCGGGTCGAGCCGTCGCGAGAGGACATTGTGACGCGGTTCAGCGCGATGCCCAGATGCGCGGCGGCGAGCCGGACCTTGTAGCTGTTGCCGGAGTCCGGCACGTCATAAAGCGTGATCATCCCGTTTATTCCGCCGCCAGCGCCATTTCCGAGCGAACGGCGGCGCGCAGCGAATCGATCGGGCGCAGCCCCTCGCGGGTCTCGATGTGCCAGTAGGTCCAGCCATTGCACGCCTCCAGCCCTTGGGCGAGCGCGCCGGCCCGGTGGATCGAACCGATCTGCCCGAGCCCCGGCGCGGTCTCCAGCGAGAGCATGCCGTCGGCCCGAACCAGCGCCCGCACCCGGTGCTTGGCGTCGGTGAGGAAGGTGCCGGGCGTCAGCAGGCCGCGCTCGATCAGCGCGTTGAAGGCGATGCGCGGCGCCTCGCGGGCGGTCGGGGCGGCGGCGAGCGCGGCCTCGGGCAGCGGCTCCACCGCGTCGATGCGGGCCTGCGCGGCGTCGGCATAGGCGGTGTCGCGCTCGATGCCGATGAAGTGCCGCCCGAGCCGCTTGGCCACCGCCGCCGTGGTGCCGGAGCCCAGGAACGGGTCGAGGATCACGTCGCCGGGCTTGGAGGCGGCGAGGATGGTTCGGGCCAGCAGCGCCTCGGGCTTCTGCGTCGGGTGCACCTTGTGGCCGGCCTCGTCTTTCAGCCGCTCATGGCCCGAGCAGATCGGAAACAGCCAGTCGGAGCGCATCTGCACATCCTCGTTGGCCGCCTTCATCGCCTCGTAATTGAAGGTGTAACCCTTGCCGCCGGGATCGCGCGCCGCCCAGATCAGCGTCTCATGCGCGTTGGTGAACCGGCGCCCGCGGAAGTTCGGCATCGGATTGGTCTTGCGCCAGACGATGTCGTTGAGGATCCAGAAATCGAGATCCTGCAGCATCGCGCCGACGCGGAAGATGTTGTGATAGGAGCCGATGACCCACAGCGTGCCGGTGGGCTTCAGCACGCGCCGCGCCGCCAGCAGCCAGGCGCGGGTGAAGGCATCATAGGCGGCGAAGCTCTCGAACTTGTCCCAATCGTCGTCGACCGCGTCGACACGGCTGTCGTCCGGCCGTTTCAGCTCGCCCTGAAGCTGCAGGTTGTAGGGCGGATCGGCGAAGATCATGTCGACCGAGCGCGGCGGCAGCTTTGCCAGCTCCGCGACACAGTCGCCGCGCAGAATGGTATCGAGGGGGAGGTCGCCGGCGGCTTTTCCGTCCCGCGAGGCGGAGGAGACAAGACGAATGCGGGGAGCCCGGACGGCCTCACCCTTGCGAACCACCTTCATGGACGGCTACCCGACGCTCGTGACGCAACAGAACTGGTTTCCACAATCTCCGCCGGGCAGGGTAAAGACCGCGTAAAGCGCCAACCGCGCTTTCTCCCGATCCCCGACATAAAGCGTCAACCAAGCTTCTTGAGAGGCCTGCCGCGTGGCCGACCCCGCCTTTTCCTCTCCCGTTCCGCCACCGCCTCGAACCCCGCCGTCCGGCCGCTGGTCGGGCGACGGGCTGTTGGCCCGCTCGGTGCGTTTCGCGCTGACCGTGATGGCGCCCGTGGCGCTCGGCCTCGTCGTCGGCATCAATGTCTGGCTGGTCTACGCGATGGTGACGTGCATCCTCGCCTTCACGCTGGACACGGGCGGGCCGGCGCGCGAACGCCTCCTCGCCATATCGGCGGCGGGGGCGGTGGTGCTGGCGGGCAGCGCGCTCGGCACGCTCGTCGCCGGCCAAATGGCGCTCACGGTGATCGCCTTCGCCGCTGTCGGGGTGATCTATGCGCTGGTGGAAAGCGTGCATGCGAGCGCCGCCTTCGCCGCGCGCTTCGCCTGTATGACGCTCGCCATCGGCGCGCTCTATGCGCCGCTCCAGCTTATCGACATCGCGGCGGTGATCGCGTTCGTGATCTATGCCTGGGCCGTCTCGGTGGCGCTCGACGTCTTCGCCGGCGCGTGGCGCCCCTCGACCGCCCCCACGCTGCGCCATCTCCTGTTGCGGCTGCGCGCCACCGAACGGGAGCGCTGGATCTTCGCCGGGGCGGTGGCCATCGCCGTGCCGGGGGCCTTCCTCACCAGCCTCGCCCTCGGCCTGCACCGGCCCTATTGGGCGCTCATCGCGGTGGTGCTGGTGCTGCGCGCCGATGCCATGGCGAGCCGTACGCTGATGGCGCAGATGCTGCTCGGCACGGCGCTCGGCGTCGTCGTCGCGCTGGCGTACGGCCTGATCTTCACCTCGCATGCCGCGGCGCTGATCGGCATGGTGGTGGTGGCGCTCGTGCGCTGGCCGGCGCAGCATTATCACGGCGCGCTGGGCAATGCCGCGCTGACCGTCTTCATCATGCTGCTGCTGGAATTCGTCGCCGGCGGGGTCGGCGGCGCGGCCCACGACATCATCGAGCGGCTGATCGATATGGGGGTGGGCTGCGGCTTCGCCCTGCTGGCGCTGGTGATCGACCGGCTGGCGCAGCGCGCCTTCGGGCGCTGACCGCGCCGCCGCGGGTTCAGGGCACCTGCCAGAACACCGGAAGCCAGCCCTGCGCCTGCGCCATCTCGATGCCTTCCGCCAGCGGAATCGCGGCGAGGAAAACGCAGGCGTCCCAGAAAGTGCGCACGACGAGATGCGTATTGATCTCGAGCGCGCTCACATTGCGCCACAGCGCGAAATTCGGGGCGAAACGCGGCACCCGCGCCTTGTAGGCGAGGTAGGTCTCGCCGAACTTGGCGGTGAGGAAACGCTCCTCCTTGCGCACCACGACGGAAAACACGAGCACGGTCAGCAGCGTCGCGGCCAGCGCCGCCGTCACATTGCCGAACTGCGCGCCCGCGCCCGCCGCGCCGATGAAGGAGAAGACATAAAGCGGGTTGCGGCAGATCGAGTAGGGCCCGAGCGCAACGATCTCGTTCTTCTTGCGTCCGCCGATATAGAGCGAGCACCAGGTCCGGCCGACGATGGCGACGAACAGAAGCCCCAGGCCGACCGTCTCGATGATTTCGTGCAACCCGTCCTCGGTGTCGTCCGGCCACAGCGAGTGGCTGAACAGCAGCACGCCCAGCGCGGCCGCCCCGAGGCCGAACAGAGCGAGCTTGCGGATGTGCTGCACGGCGCCGATGTCGAGACTCGGCGTGGCCTTGGGCATGTCAGTCATCGTGGGTCAACCGGGTCCGGATCTGGCCAGACCAATCCGCGCGCATCCCGGCTTTTTTCGGGCGGTCGATGCGCCCTCACGCACGGCAGGGCTCGCGCGCGGCAGGGGATACGCACGGCAGGGGTTACGCACGGCACGCCGCCGGCAGGCGCCGGTCGCTGAGGGCGAGCCCCGCCAGCACAAGCGCGAAGCCCAGCGCGTGGTAGATTTGCAGCGCCTCGCCGAGCACGCTCACCGCCAGTACCGCGCCGAACACCGGCATGAGCTGGAGGAACTGGCCCGCCCGCGTCGGGCCGAGCACCGCGACCCCCTTCGCCCACAGCACGAAGCCGAGGGTCGGCAGGCTCGCCACGTAAAGGACCAGCAGCGCCGCCGTTCCCGCGTCGCCCGGTTCGAAGGCGAGCGGCGTCGTCGCCAGTTCCCAGGCCGCGACCGGCGCGAGGGCGAGAAGGCCGAAGGGAATGCTCACCGCCAGCGCCGCCGCCGGCGAGAGGCGGACGGGAAAGCGCTTCAGCAGCACCGCGTAGAGCGCGAAGGCGCTGATGCCGAGAAACAGCACGAGGTCGCCGCCATGGAAATCGAGCCGGGCGAGCGTGCCGATGTCGCCGCGCAGCACGATGAAGGCGACGCCGGCGCTGGAGACGGCCAGCGCGAGGCGCGAGCGCAGGCTGGTGCGCTCGCCGAGGATCAGCCAGCCCAGCAGCCCGACCACGATCGGCGCCGCCGAGCCGATGATCGAGCCGTTGACGAGGGTGGTGTGGGCGAGGCCGGCATAGATCAGCACGGTGAAGACGGCGATGTTGAGCACGCCCGCGGCGAGCCAGAGCGGCCAGCGCCGCAGGATCTGCGCACGCTCCGCGGCGATCTCGCGGAAGGTGAAGGGGGCGAGGAAGGCCAGCGCGATCAGCCAGCGGGCGGCGGAGAAGGTGGCGGGCGGCAGGATGTCGGCGGCAAGCCGGCCGGCGAGGAAATTGCCCGACCAGAGCAGGGCGGCGCCGGCCAGGAACAGGGCGGCGAGCGCGGCGGGGGAGGCGGAAAGCTGCCGGCGCACCGGGCGGGCGGTGCGGGACACCAGAGGCGTGAGCGTGTCTGCGACGAAGGCCATGACGCGTCTCCCGGATGGTGAAGGACAATCTGCCGATATAGGTCAGTGTAGTTGACCTAAGGCGGCATGTCCTTGCGTTCTGGGCGCGCGTTCCCGCGCGGCGCGGCAGATTCTGCCGTCAGGGCCGCTTTTTTGTGCTTGCGATTTCGCTGCCCGATTTATCGGCAGCAAGCTCCGGCGCGGCGGGGAGGGGGCGCAGATGGTCGAGCGGCATGCGGGCGCGCTCCTTCACCCGCTTCAGCGCCAGCGAGGAACGCACCCCGCGCACGCCCGGCAGCCCCATCAGGATGTCGTGGGCGAAATGCGCGAAGCCTTCCAGATCCTCGCACACCACATGCAGCATGTAGTCGCTGTCGCCGGTCACGCTGTAGCAGGCGACGACCTGCGGCAGGGCCAGCACCGCCGCCTCGAAATCGCGCGCCGCCTCCTCCACCTGCCGTTCCAGATGCACATGGATGAAGGCCATCACCCCGAGCCCGAGCTTCGACGCATCGAGCCGCGCCTCATAGCCGGCGATCAGCCCTTCCTCCTCCAGCCGGCGGGTGCGCCGCAGGCAGGGCGAGGGCGAAAGGCCGATGCGCTCGGAAAGCTCCTGATTGGTGAGGCGCCCGTCTTCCTGCAATTCCCGGAGGATGCGCAGATCGAACAGATCGAGAGCGGGTACGCGCATGCTCTGCCTCCCTTTGCGTTCCCGGCGGCAGGATCGGTCGCCTGAGGGCAGAATGGCGGCAGGCCATGGCGCCGCGCAACTCGACTTTGGTCAGGGCGGCTGACCTGACGCCCGCGCGCCCGTTTGCCCGGCGGGGCCGGGATGCCGGGACGAGATGGCGAATCCGGGGACGTAATCCCAACATCTCGTGGATCGCGGCTGCTGAAACACTTGAACTTGTGGGTGCGGCGCGGCACGCTGCGGCCATGAAATTCACCCGGCTGCGCCTCACCGGCTTCAAGACCTTCGTCGAGCCGACGGAAATGCTCATCGAGCCCGGTCTGACCGGCGTGGTGGGCCCGAATGGCTGCGGCAAGTCGAACCTCGTCGAGGCGCTGCGCTGGGTGATGGGCGAGAACTCCTACAAGGCGATGCGCGCCGAGGGGATGGACGACGTCATCTTCGGCGGCTCGACCACGCGCCCGGCGCGCAACACCGCCGAGGTGGTGCTCACCGTCGACAATGGCGACCGCTCCGCCCCCGCCGTGTTCAACGACGCGGATCTGCTGGAAATCTCCCGCCGCATCGAGCGTGAATCCGGCTCGGCCTACCGTATCAACGGGCGGGAGGTGCGCGCCCGCGACGTGCAGATCCTGTTCGCCGACGCCTCCTCCGGCTCGCGCTCGCCGTCCATGGTGCGGCAGGGGCAGATCGGCGAGATCGTCGGCGCCAAGCCCTCCGCCCGCCGCCGGCTTCTGGAAGAGGCCGCGGGCGTCGCGGGTCTGCACGCGCGCCGGCACGAGGCGGAGATGCGCCTGCGCGCCGCCGAGACCAATCTCACCCGGCTCGACGACGTGATCGGCCAGATCGCCGGCCAGCTCGACGCGCTGCGCCGCCAGTCGCGCCAGGCGAGCCGTTACCGCGTCGTCTCCGGCGACATCCGCAAGGCGGAAGCCGCGCTGCTCTGGCTGCGCTGGCTGGAGGCCGCCGGCGCCCTGGACGATGCCGCCCGCGCCCATGACCTCGCTATGCGCGACGTCGCGGAGGCGACCCGCCTGCAGGGTGAGACCGCCCGCGCCGCCGCCGTCGCCGCCCATGAACTGCCGCCCCTGCGCGAGGCCGATGCGGCCGCCGCCGCGACCCTGCAGCGCCTCACCCTCGCGCGCGGCGAGCTGGAGCGTGAGGAAGCCCGCGCCGGGCAGCGCCGCGAGGAACTGGACCGCCGCCTCGCCCAGCTCGCCGGCGACATGGAGCGCGAGCGCGCCCTCGCCGCCGATGCGCAGGGCGTCCTCGCCCGCCTTGCCGGTGAGGCGGAGGAACTGGCGGCGGCGCAGGAAGCCGTCGCCATCGAGGACGAGGAGGCGGTCCATGCGCGCGAGGAGGCCGCGAACGCGCTCGCCGCCTCCGAGCGCGCCTTCGCCGAGGCGACCGCCGCCCATGCCGAGCAGGCCGCCCGGCGCGGCGCGCTGGAACGGGCGCGGCGCGAGGCCGGCGAGCGCCTCGCCCGTCTCACGCGTGATGTCGCCACCCTCACCGAGCAGCACCGGCAGGTCGAAAGCCTCGGCGGGGCCGAGCGTCTCGACGAGCTGCGCGCGCGAGCCGAAGGGGCGCAGGAAGCCTTCAGCGAGGCGGAGATCGCCGCGCAGGAAGCGGAGGCCGCCCATGCGCAGGCCCGCGCCGCGCTCGATCACGCCCGCCGCCCGCTGG
>JAEZMI010000390.1 GCA_023414975.1 Pseudomonadota bacterium
GCTCTGACCTGGGCAACGACGACGTTTCCTACGGCTACGCTGTGAAGGGCGTCGAGTTCACCTACCTGAAGGTCGCTGAGATCGTTCAGTTCACCGAGTCCGAGAAGGACGGCGTCACTTACAACCATGTTGAAGTCCTGTACGGCATCGACAAGAACATCGGCGCCGACCTGCTGAACGCTCTGGGCCTGCCCAAGGGCGCTGAGCGTTACACCAACGCTGACCAGCTGGACAACACCAAGTACTTCTACCAGTCCGATGTCCTGATCGACGCTCTGGAACTGGCTCTGCAGACCAACTCCACTAATGTCAAGAATGCCCTGGAGCGTTACATCGCTGCCAACGGCGGCACCGCAATGCCCCTGACCGACTCCTACGGCAAGTCCCAGGCTAACGACCTGGATCTGGGCCTGTACCTGGTCATTGAGACCAAGGTTCCCGAGATGGTCACCTCCACCTGCAACCCCTTCTTCGTTTCCATCCCCATGACCTCCGTTAACGGCAACAATGCCACCGACGGCGGCACCCGCTGGATCTACGATGTCACCATCTACCCCAAGAACCTGACTGGCATTCCCTCCCTGGAGAAGACCCTGCGTGAGAATGTTGACGACACCGGCAAGCACGAAGGCACCGCTGACGATATCACCGACGGCTATGCCCACACCGGCACCGCTTCTGATGGCGATGTCATCGACTATCAGCTGATCTCCACTCTGCCTTCCATCACCTCCGAGAGCACCTACCTGACCGAGTACACCTTCATCGATACCCTGAGCGCAGGCCTGAGCTACAACAAGAAGGATATCATTATTGAGTTCTTCTCCGATGCAGCATGCACCGATCTGCTGGACTCCTGGGATGAGTCTGACGGCATGTTCACCGCTACCTACAGCACCACCAACGCAAATGAGTCTGTCATGACCATCAAGATGACCGCTGCCGGCCTGCAGGAGATCAACACCAACAAGCGCGTTTACACCGGCGCTTCCATGGTCAACTCCGGCTACTCCGACTGCACCATCCGCATCACCTATAAGGCTACCATGCACTCCGATGAGTCCGTTGTTTACGGTGACTCCGGCAACCCCAACGAAGTCGTCCTGCTGTGGAAGCGTTCCTCTCAGGACTACTACGACACCCTGGTTGATGACGCTCACGTGTTTACCTACGCAATGGAGCTGACCAAGCTGTTCTCCGACGGCAATGGCAACTTCGAGAATGTTGAGTTCATCATGCAGAACGACTCCGACGGCTACTATGTCAAGGCTGAGCTGAACAAGGAAGAGGGCATCTACTATGTCGTGGACCACGTTGCCGATGAGAAGGACGCTACCCACTTCGTTCCCGTGATCCCTCAGCCCGCACCCAAGGCAGGCGAGCCTGAGTACAAGGTCATCGTCAAGGGCCTGGAGGACGACTCCTACACCATCACCGAAGTCCGCACCGATGACGGTTACACCCTGCTGAAGGACAACATCAAGATCGTCATCTCCCAGACTGAGACCGAGAAGCTGTGCAACATCTACGCTTCCGATGTCCTGGGCCTGGTCCAGAACGATCCCCGCTACGCAACCATCATCAACGACACCGGCGACCTGAAGAATATGCCCCAGAAGCACCTGGAGCACCACCTGCTGACCGCTTCCGCAACCGTTGACGGCAACAAGGTCAATATGCTGGAGGACGACGGCAGCATCAACGCTTCCGTACCCCTGAAGGTCGTTAACACCCGCGGTTTCGATCTGCCTCAGACCGGTGATCACGGCACCTGGATGTTCAGCGTTATCGGCATCATGCTGATGGCTGGCGCAGCTGTTGTCATCATCATGACTTCCCGCAAGAAGCGCACCGCTGACCAGTAAGAATTTTGGGATCCCCGGGAATGAGAAACTTCCCGGGGATTTCCCCCGGAAGGAGAAAGTGAAATGAAACAGAAGGCCCTTACCATATGCGGTGCCATACTGGTTTTCCTGCTGGCACTGGGCATTACGCTATATCCTTTAATATCAAACTGGTATAACGAAAAGCACAGATCCGAGATCCATACCCAGTATCAGGAAATCATCCAGCAGGTAGATAACTCTGAACTGGACAGAGCCAGGGAACTGGCGCATGAGTATAATGCAGCGATCCTCCCGGGCACCCAGCTGAGCGATGCGTTTTCCAAAGAAGCACTCCTCTGGGCCTCTGAAGACTACGAGCACCAGCTGAATCTGGCAGGGGGCGGCACCATGGGCTATGTGGAGATCCCGCTTATCCAGGTGAACCTGCCCATCTACCATGGTACCGATTCTGATACCCTGGAGGTTGGCATTGGACATCTGCTGGGAAGCTCTCTACCGGTTGGCGGTGAAAGCACCCACAGCGTTCTGACGGCCCATTCCGGTATGGCAGGACAGAAGATGTTCTCGGACCTCGATAAGCTGAAGATCGGCGATGTGTTCTACCTGCAGGTGCTGGATGAAACCCTGGCTTATCAGGTGGATCAGATCAATACGGTCCTGCCTCATGACACTACTTATTTAGGTATTACGGAAGGGGAAGATATCTGCACCCTGGTAACCTGCACGCCGTTTGGCGTTAATACCCACCGGCTTTTGGTCCGGGGCACCCGAATCCCTTATGAGGAAGCAGAAGTGATCGTTGAGGAACAGCTGCAGGTAGAAGAACTCCCGAAGTCTACCTGGGAGCAGCAGTACATCAAGGGCATTCTGTTTGGTATCGGAGCGGTCATCCTGATCGCTGCCATGTATGGGTATTATCTGTACTGGCGAAAGCATAGGAAACCCAGAAAACCCAAAAGAAGCATCGCCGAGACGAAGGCGCGGAAGATCAGACTCAGAAAGAAGGGTAAGTATGAAGCTGATTAGGCGCCTGGTGATCTTCATAATGATCCTGGTTTTCATTTTCGGTCTGGGAGTACTC
>JAEZMI010000391.1 GCA_023414975.1 Pseudomonadota bacterium
GGTCGAGACGATCCACCCGCCCCAGATGGTGATGGCGAGCAGCGCCCCGCCATAGCCGATGAGGCGGTCGCGAAATGCGGTGTCGGCGGCAGCAGGCGGCGCGGCCGACACGAGAGGTTTGGTCATGATGTTATTCCCGCCGCCCCGCGGGACGGCGCTTTCAGGGGTGCCGCATCGGCGGCGTGTCGACGGCGAATGTGGGGGCGGCGGCGGGCAAGGGCAAATCAGTTTTGTCGATCCGCATCTTCGCGAAAACTCATGGATTCGCGAAAACTCATGGATTACCGAAAACTCATGGAAAGGCGGCGGCCCCCGCCATTGACCGGCCACGGACCGCCTTATAGGTCTCGTGGCTCCCGCCCTCGGGCGTTCGCGGTGGCCCTTCCATGCCGTTCGACGTGGTCCTCGTCTGGGCCGTCCTCACCGCCCTCGTCGCCGGGGTGACGCGCGGCTTCTCCGGCTTCGGCGGCGCGCTGATCTTCATGCCCCTGGTGAGCGCCGCCTATGGGCCGCGCATCGCGGCGCCGACGCTGCTGATCAACGACGCGGCGCTGACCATGCCTTTCCTGGTGAAGGCCTTCCGGGCCTGCGTGTGGCGGCAGGTGGCGCCGCTCGCCGCCGGCGCGGTGCTGACCGTGCCGCTGGGCGTCGTTCTGCTCGGCTGGATCGACCCGCTGCTGCTGCGCTGGTTCTTCGCCGGCCTGTCGCTGGCGATGCTGGCGCTGCTGGTCTCCGGCTGGCGGCACAGCGGCGGACATGGCCTGCCGACGACGTTCGGCGTCGGGATGCTCGCGGGCGTGCTGGGCGGAGCGGCGCAAATGTCCGGCCCGCCGGTGGTGGCGTATTGGCTGGGCAGCGGGCAGCCTTCCGCCATGGTGCGCGCCAACCTGTTCGGCTTCTTCGCGCTGGCGACGCTCTCCTCCGGCCTCGCCTATGTCATGAGCGGCATGATCACGCGCGAGGTCGGGACGCTCGCGCTGATCCTGGGACCGGCCTATGCAGCGGGGCTCGTCGCCGGCAGCCGCGCCTTTCGCGGTGCGAGCGACGACCATTTCCGCCGGGTGGCCTACTGGATCATCGGTCTCGCGGCGCTAACCAGCCTGCCGCTGTTCGACGGAATGCTGGGCCGGTAAGGTTTTCCGGGTGATGAGGTCGCGCGCCCGGACGGCCTCAAGCCATCCGGGATGACATGCCCTTGCAGCGCTCACGCGCTCATCTTGGCGACGAAGGCGTCGGACAGCTCGAAATTGGCGTAGACGTTCTGAACGTCGTCATTGTCGTTCAGCGTATCGACGAGACGTATCAGCTTCTCGGCCACCTCGTCATCCACCGCCACCGTGTTCTGCGGGCGCCAGACCAGGCCGGACTTGCGCGGCTCGCCGAATTTGGCTTCGAGCGCGCGGGCGACCTCGTGCAGGTTCTCGATCGAGCAAACCACCTCGTGGCCGTCCTCGCTGGAGGTCACGTCGTCGGCGCCGGCGTCGATGGCGGCTTCCAGCATATCGTCGGCGGAGGCCTTGGCGGCGTCGAACTCGACCACGCCGATGCGGTCGAACATGAAGGACACGGCGCCGGTTTCCGCGAGCGAGCCGCCCGACTTGGTGAAGTAGGAGCGCACTTCCGAGGCGGTGCGGTTGCGGTTGTCGGTCAGCGCCTCGACAATGACGGCGACACCGCCGGGACCGTAGCCCTCGTAACGGATCTCGTCATAGCTCTCCGCGTCGCCACCCTGCGCCTTCTTGATGGCGCGGTCGATATTGTCCTTGGGCATGTTCTCGGCGCGGGCCGCGAGGATGGCGGCGCGCAGACGCGGATTCATGGCCGGGTCGGGCAGGCCGAGCTTGGCGGCCACCGTGATCTCACGCGCCAGCTTGGAGAACAGCTTGGAGCGCACCGCGTCCTGCTTGCCCTTGCGGTGCATGATGTTCTTGAACTGCGAATGCCCGGCCATGGCCGCCTCCACGTCGCGCCCGCGGCTGAACCCGCGCGGCGTCTCGATGCCCAGAGAATTGAGTGCGCGGCTTATAGGCGAGAGGGCGGGCGCGCGTAAAGGCGCAGCGCACAAAGCCGTTGGAGTATCCGCGCGGTCCGCCTACCAGAAATCCGGCACGGCGGGCGACAGGGCGCCGCCGATGCGCACCGGGGCGACCGCCACCGCACGCCCGGCGCCGTCCGTTTCCACCGCCAGCCCCGACAATGTGCCCGGCCCCTGCGCCGGCTCGAAGCGCGAGGAGCCGATCTTGCGCGTGAAACGGCGGAGCGGTTCTTCCTTGTCCATGCCGATCACCCCGTCATAGCAGCCGCACATGCCGACATCGGTCATATAGGCGGTGCCGCCCGGCAGGATGCGGTGGTCGGCGGTCGGCACATGGGTATGTGTCCCGACGACAAGGCTTGCCCGCCCGTCGCACCAATGGCCGAAAGCCTGCTTCTCGCTGGTCGTCTCGGCATGGAAATCCACGATCACCGCGTCCGAGACGAGGCCGAGCGGGCCGGCGTCGAGCTCGCGGTCGATGGCGGCGAAGGGATCGTCCATCGGGTCCATGAAGGCGCGGCCCATCATGTTGACGACGAGCACGCGGGCCCCGTTCTGCGCCTCGACCAGCGCCGCGCCGCGCCCCGGCGTGCCCGGCGGGTAATTGGCCGGGCGGACGAGACGCGGGGCGCGCTCGATGAACACCAGCGCCTCCCGCTGATCGAAAGCGTGGTTGCCGAGGGTGACGGCGTCCGCCCCGGCTTCCAGAAACTCGCCATAGATCGCCTCGGTAATCCCGAAGCCGCCGGCGGCGTTCTCGCCGTTGACGACGACGAAATCCAGCGCCCAGTCGCGCCGTAGCCCCGGCAGATGATCCAGCACCATCTGCCGGCCGACCCGCCCCACCACGTCACCGAGAAACAGAATGCGCACCGTCAGTCCTCCGTCGCCACGACGCGGATGATGCCGGCATCGGTGGCGACGGCGTCAAGCCGCTCGTCATGCGGCTCGTCCGGCACTTCGGGCAGTTGCTGGACCGCGAAGGCGTAGCCGATGGCCTCGATGCGCTTCGCCCGGCGCAGCAGCGACAGCGTGCGGTCGTAGAAGCCCGCGCCGTAGCCGAGGCGATGCCCCCGCGCATCGAAACCGGCGAGCGGCACGATCAGCACATCCGGGGACACGGCCGGGGCGCTTTCCGGCGGCGCGGGAATGCACTTGCGGCCGGGACCCGCCGTGTCGACGAGTTCCACGCCCGGCTCCCAGATACGGAAGATCAGCGCCGCCCCCGGCGCGACCACGACCGGCAGGGCGACCTGCGCGCCCGCCGCGCGCAGCCGGGCGACCAGCGGCGCGGTGGCGATTTCCTGTCCGATGGGCGAGAACACCGAGACGACCTCGCCGGCCACCTCGCCGAGCCAGCGCATGGCGTGTTCCGCCGCGGCTTCGGCCGCGCGGGCGCGCGTGGCCTCGTCGAGCTCGGCCCGGCGTGCCAGCGCAATGCGGCGCAGGCTGGTCTTGTCGGGAAATGTGTCCGGGGTATGCGGCATGATCAGAATGAGTGCGGAGCCACAATGGCCGTTGGAGGATCGATCCCGGGAACCTACAACGTAGGTGGGCGCCGTTTGTCCGGACCCACGGGTCCGGTCAGGGACAGCTCCCTTGGAGATCGATAAGGCCCCGGGGAATATGTTCTCCTGACGAACCTCGCAGCCCCGCACGACAAATCTAGGACGCCGAGGAGCGGATTGCCAGAGGGGACCGGAAGCCGGCGAACAGAAAAGGCCCAAGAGTCTTCGCTGGAGAGTCTTCGCTGGATTCCGGACCGGCACCGCATCGCGCCGCCGGCCTGGGAAATACAGGACGGATGGCGCCCCGAACCAGCGACGCCGGAGGCGGAACGCCTATGCCGGACCCGGCAACGAGCGTTTGACCCCTAAAGAGCCTTGGACCGTTTCCGCGTTGGCCGCCAACGCTCACCCCACCGTCAGCATGATCTTGCCGACATGGGCGCTCGTCTCCATGCGCGCATGGGCCTTGCTCGCCTCCTCCAGCGGGAAGGTCTGGTCCATCACCGGCTTCACCTTGCCCGCCTCGATCAGCGGCCACACCTTCTCGGCCAGCGAGGCGGCGATGGCCGCCTTCTCGGCTTTCGGGCGCGAGCGCAGGGTCGAACCCATATGCGACAGGCGCTTGAGCATGAGACGCATATAGTCGATCTGCACCTTCGAGCCCTCCATGAAGGCGATCTGCACGATGCGGCCCTGCGGCGCGGCGGCCTCGTAATTGCGGGCGATGTAGGAGCCGCCGACCATGTCGAGAATGACGTGGGCGCCCTTGCCGCCGCTCTTCTCCTTGACGACCGCGACGAAATCCTCGGTCTTGTAGTCGATGGCGACGTCGGCGCCGAGCTGGCGGCAGACCGCGCACTTCTCGGCGCTGCCGGCGGTGGTGAACACCTTGGCGCCGAACGCCTTGGCCAGTTGGATGGCCGTGGTGCCGATGCCCGACGTGCCGCCATGGACCAGGAAATTCTCACCGGCCTTGAGGTCGGCGAGGTCGAACACATTGGTCCAGACGGTGAAGAAGGTCTCGGGCAGCGCGGCCGCTTCCACCATGGAAAGCCCCGCCGGCACCGGCAGAGCAGCGGCTTCGTCCGCGACGCAGTACTGCGCATAGCCGCCGCCGGAGACCAGCGCGCACACCTTGTCACCGAGCGCGAAGCGGGTCGCGCCTTCGCCGAGGGCCACAACCTCGCCCGCGATCTCCAGCCCCGGAATATCCGGCGCGCCGGGCGGCGGCGGGTAAAGACCCTTGCGTTGCATCACGTCGGGCCGGTTCACGCCGGCAGCGGCCACCCGGACGAGAATCTCGCCCTTGCCGGGCACCGGCACCGGCCGCTGCTCGGGAACCAGTGCCTCGGGGCCGCCGGGGGTGGGCAGGCCGATGGCAGTCATGGTGGCGGGCAGATCGGTCACGGTGCGTTCCCTCTGTTTGTCGAGCGTTTGACGCTACCTAGGTCAACCCGCCCGCACTGGCAACCGGGGCTGGCCTCTCCTAAGTTGCCGGAAAGCTAAATGAGAAACGTCGTGGAGACCGTCATGGAGAGCCGTCATGGCACTGGAGGATGATGTTTTCGGCGCCCGCCCGATCCGCAAGCCGCCGGCGCACGAGATCGGCAGCGACCTGTCGATGCTGTCCGAAGCGGAGATCGAGGAGCGCGTCGCCCTGCTGGAAGCGGAGATCGAGCGCCTGAAAGCCGCGCTCGCGGGCAAGCGCGCCTCGCGCGCGGCGGCGGAGAATGTGTTCAAGCGGTGAGGCACGGGGGAGCCGCCGCCGGGCCTTCCTTAACCCTCCATTAAGCTTTCCGATCTATTACTGTGCATGGTCCTTTTTGACCGCGAGTGGCCCCTGTCCACTCTGTTTGACGCATCCCTGTCTAGACTTTAGAGCCGCCTTCGGGCGGCTCTTTTTTCGCCCGGTTTGTCGCCGATCCTAACCATCTTCAGCGGCCATTGCCGTGCGCCCGGCCTGTCGAGCGCGGGGCGGGGCCATGGTTTCTCGGGCGGCGCAGCAGGGCAGCAGGCAGGTCGGACGTCATGGACACAGCGGATAAGAGCGGCGACCCGCCGATCCTGCTCGCCGAGCGCCGGATCACCTCCCCCGCCTTCACCGCGCTGTTCCACGCCGGCATGAACCTGGTGGAGGAAACCGCCGCCTATCTCGACGGCGAGGGCCGGCGGGCGAGCCGCGAACTGACGCATGTCGCGCTCGCCGCCTATGCCCAGCAGAGCATGCGGCTGTCCACCCGGCTGATGCAGCTCGCCTCCTGGCTGCTCCTGCAGCGGGCCGTGGCCGAGGGCGAGATTTCCGCGCAGAGCGCGGCGCGCGAGCGGGTGAAGATCGACCTGAAAGGCCCGCCGGCCGACGAGGCGCAGCAGGCGCTGCTGCCGGAGGCGCTGGTCGCGCTGATCCGCCGCAGCGAGGATCTCCAGCGCCAGATCGCCCATTTCGACGCGGCCCTCGGCGCCGCGGACACCGCCCGCCCCAACGCCGTCGCGTCCCATCTCGGTTTGCTGCGCTCGGCCTTCGAGCGGCGCTGAGCGCGCTCGAAGCGCCGCGGGGAGCAGCGGCCCGCCGTTCCGCGGAACACGCGAAAAAACCCCGCCGCGAGCCTGTCGCGGCGGGGTTTTTTCACTGTGCGTGCTTCCGCGGACGGGAGCCGGCGCCCTGACGGCCGATCAGGCCTTGAGGAAGCCCGCGAACTTCTTCTGGAACTTCGACACGCGGCCCGCGCGGTCGAGAAGCTGGCCCGTGCCGCCGGTCCACGCCGGGTGGGACTTGGCGTCGATGTCGAGCTGGAGGACATCGCCCTCCTTGCCCCAGGTCGTGCGCGTCGTGTACTCGGTGCCGTCCGTCATCACCACCTTCACGAAGTGGTAGTCGGGATGGATGTTGCTCTTCATGGGGTGCATCCTCGCCGCCGCACGGCCGGCCCCTCGCGGGAGCCACGCGGCGATCTCATTAAACGATCCTGCCGGAAATCCGAGCGGCTCTATAACCGAGACATGACTGTGACACAAGCCGCCCCTCGCCGCCCCGTGGAAACAGCCCAGACGCCCGCTCCCGCCGTGCCGACATCGCCGCCTGCCGGCTTGCCCACACCCGACCCCGCGGCGCCCCCTGCCCGGCGCCCGCGTCTGAAGCCGCTGGCGGCGCTGTGGCCGCATATCCTGCGCTACAAGGCGCGGGCGGCCGCGGCGCTCGCGGCGCTCATCGTCGCGGCCTTGGCGACGCTCGTCGTGCCGGTCGCGGTGCGGCGGATGATCGATCTCGGCTTCGACGTGCAGCATGCCGGCTTCATCGACCGCTATTTCGCGGTGATGATCGGCGTCGTCGCCGTCCTCGCCGTCGCCTCGGCCGCGCGCTACTACCTCGTCATGACGCTCGGCGAGCGCATCGTGGCCGATCTGCGCGCTCAGGTCTTCGCCCATCTGCTTACGCTGGACGGCCGGTTCTACGACCGGGCGAAGTCCGGCGAACTCATTTCCCGCCTCACCGCCGACACGACGCAGATCAAATCCGCCGTCGGCGCCTCCGCCTCCATCGCGCTGCGCAACATCGTGCTGTTCATCGGCGCGACGGTGATGATGGTGGTGACGAGCCCATGGCTCGCCGCGACGCTGATGATCGCCATTCCCGTCATCGTCGCGGTGCTGATCGGCGCCGGGCGCGGCGTGCGCAAGCGCTCGCGCGGCGCGCAGGACACGCTGGCGGAAGCCTCCGCCTATGCCGCCGAGGCGATCGGCGCGGTGCGCGCGCTCCAGGCCAACACCGCCGAGCCGGCCGCCGATGCCCGTTTCGCCGGCGAGGTGGAACACGCCTTCGACGCGGCGAGCCGCGCCGTGAAGGCCCGCGCCTGGCTCACCGGCTTCGGCATCTTCATGGTGTTCGCCAGCGTCGTCGGCATCCTCTGGGCCGGTGCGAATGCGGTGCTGGCCGGCACGATGAGCGCGGGCACGCTCGGCCAGTTCGTGCTCTATGCCGTGCTGGCGGCAAGCGGGCTCGGCCAGCTCGGCGAGGTGTGGGGCGAGATTTCGCAAGCCGCCGGCGCCACCGAGCGCATCGCCGAACTCTTGCAGGAACGTCCGGCGGTGGCGCGGCCCGCAAGCCCCCGCGCGCTGCCACAGCCCCCGCGCGGCGAGGTCGCCTTCCACAATGTGCGCTTCGCCTACCCCGCCCGGCCCGACCTGCCCGCGCTGGATGGGGTAAGCTTCGCGGTGAAGCCGGGCGAACGGGTCGCGATAGTCGGCCCCTCCGGCGCCGGCAAGAGCACACTGTTCCAGCTGCTGCTGCGATTCTACGACCCCGGCGCCGGCACGGTGAGCATCGATGGCATCGACATCGCCGCCGCCAACCCGACCGAGGTGCGCGAGCGGCTGGCGCTGGTGCCGCAGGACGTCGCGATCTTCGCCGCCTCCATCCGCGATAATATCCGTCTCGGCAGCCCGCAGGCGAGCGACGCCGACGTGGAGGAGGCCGGCCGCCTCGCCCGCGCCGACGAGTTCGACGCCCGCCTGCCGGAAGGCTGGGACACGCCGGTCGGCGAGCGAGGGGTCACGCTCTCCGGCGGCCAGCGCCAGCGCATCGCCATTGCCCGCGCCATTCTGCGGCGGGCACCGATCCTGCTGCTGGACGAGGCGACCTCGGCGCTGGACGCGGAGAGCGAGACGCTGGTGCAGCAGGCGCTGGACCGCTCCATGCAGGGGCGCACCACGCTGGTCATCGCCCACCGGCTCGCCACCGTTCTCTCCGCCGACCGCATCCTGGTCATGGAGCAGGGCCGGGTGGTGGAAGAAGGCACCCATGCCAGCCTCGTCGCCCGCGGCGGCCTCTATGCCCGCCTGGCGGCATTGCAATTCGGCGAGGGGAAGGACGGCTGAACGCAGGGCGGCCCTTTACTCTCCTGCCCGCTCCATGCGCAGGGTGGGGCGGCCGGAGGTCGGGTTCACGCCGCGGCCGACGATGGCGAAACCCGATTTCTCGTAGAAGCGCACCGCCCGTTCATTCTCTTCGTTCACATCAAGGGCAAGGGGTGCCCGCGTCTGCCGCGCGGCCGCGTCGAGCAGCAGCCGGGCGACGCCCGTGCCCCAATGGTCGGGATGGACGACGAGCTGGTCGACATAGCCGCTCTTGGGCTCGACGGTGACGAAGCCGAGCGTCTTCTCGGGCGCACCGTCGGTGGCGGGCACCGTGGCGACCCAGATGACCGCGCCGTCCTCCACCAGCGCGCCGATGCGGTGGCACAGCCAGCCCCGCCGCGCTTCGAAGTCGATTTCCGGCAGCGTCTCCTGCCACGCCTCGACCCAGAGATCGGCCATGGCGGGCATCCGCCCCCAGTCGAACGTCACCAGTCCGGGGGCGGAAGCTGTCATCGCTCGGTGAGCTTGAGCTCGATGCGGCGGTTGCGGTCGCGCGCCTCGTCGGTGCCGGAACCGTCGAGCGGCTGATATTCGCCGAAGCCGGCGGCGACGAGATGGCGCGGCTGGATGCCCTTGCTCACCAGATACTGCACCACCGCGATGGCGCGCGCGGCCGAAAGCTCCCAGTTCGAGGGATATTGCGGCGTCTGGATCGGCCGGTCGTCGGTGTGGCCGTCGACCCGCAGCACCCAGGCGATGTCCGGCGGAATCTCACGTTCAAGCTCCGCCACCGCGCTGGCGATGTTGTCGAGCGCGGGCAGCGCATCCGGCCGCAGATAGGCGGAGGCGCGGTCGAACAGGATTTCCGACTGGAAAACGAACCGGTCACCGACCACGCGGATGCCCGGCCGGTTGCCGAGAATGGCGTTCAGGCGACCGAAGAACTCCGAGCGGTAGCGCGTCAACTCCTGCACCCGCTGGGCGAGCGCCACATTGAGCCGCCGGCCAAGATCGGCGAGGCGCGACTGGCTCTCCTTGTCCTTCTGCTCGGAAATGGAGAGCGCCTCTTCCAGCGCCGCGATCTGTCGGCGCAGCGCCGCGATCTGCTGGTTGAGGATGGCGATCTGCGCGGCGGCCTGGGCGGTCGCGTCCTGCTCGCTGCCGAGCTGGCGGGCGAGCGCGGCGGCGCGGTTCTGCGCTTCGGCGATCTCTTCCGGCGTGGCAACCGCGGTCGCTGCCTCGCGCAGCACGTCACGCTCCTGCTCAAGCTGGGCGAGGCTCGCCCGGAGCGCGCCGATCTGGCCCTCGCTGTCGGCGTCGTTCGCGCGTTCCAGCGCGAGAAGGTTGGTCAGCTCGCGGATCTGCGCCTGCAGGCGCGCCATGGCGTCGTCCTTGGAGCCAATCTCCTGCGAGAGAACGAACTGGGCGAGCACGAAGACGGTGAGCAGGAAAACGAAGACCAGCAGCAGCGTCGACAGCGCATCGACGAAGCCGGGCCAATAGTCGATCGTGCGGTCGCCGCGACGGGAACGTCCGAGTGCCATCACGCACGCTCGCGGTCAGTGGCGAGGCGTTCGAGCACCTTCTTGATTTCCTTCTGCTGCTCGGCCTGCGCCTCCACCCAGTCGCGCACCATCTGCTGTTCGGAGCGCATGTGCTGGACGAGGCCCTGCAGGCTCTCGGCCAGATGCGCCATGGCCGTGGTCACGCGCTGCGAGCCGGCTTCGGTCATGGTGCGGTCAAGCCGCGAAATGGCCTCGGTGAGCTGGGCGAGGTCCGGCGGCGGAAGAAGGCCGGCCGGGGCGGGCAGCGGCACCGCCGCCGCGGCGGGGGCCGGCGCCACATAGGTGGGGGGCACGGGGACGGGCTTGGCACGCCCGCCCTCATGGCCGAGATCCTCCACCGTGGTGGAGAGCCAGTCTTCGAGATCGGTATAGAAGCGGTTCTGCGCCTGCCCGGCCTGAAGGTCGAGGAAGCCGAGCACCAGCGACCCGGCCAGGCCGAAGAGCGAGGAGGAGAAGGCGATGCCCATGCCGCCGAGCGGGGCGGCCAGGCCGGTCTTCATGGTGTCCAGCACCGAGGCGGAATCCGGCCCGACATTCAGCGCGCCGATCACCCGGCTGATGGACGCGACCGTCTCCAGAAGGCCCCAGAAGGTGCCGAGCAGGCCGAGAAAGACCAGAAGGCCGGTGAGGTAGCGCAGCAGGTCGCGCGCCTCGTCGAGCCGGGTACCGATGGATTCGAGAATGCCGCGCATGGTCGATTGCGAAATCGACATGCGCCCCACCCGGTCGCCGAGCAGCGCCGCCATGGGCGCCAGCAGGCGGGGCGAGCGGCGGACCTCAAGGCCGGGGTCGACGAGGCGGAAGCTGTTGACCCACTCCACTTCCGGCAGCAGCCGGATGACCTGGCGGAAGGCGAACACCGTGCCGACGAACAGCACGCCGAAGATCACGCCGTTCAGGCCGGGATTGTTGAGGAAGGCGCGCCAGATCGGCTCGTGCAGAATGGAGGCCAGCG
>JAEZMI010000402.1 GCA_023414975.1 Pseudomonadota bacterium
CTCGTGCACCTCGCCCCCTGCTTCGAGGTGAAGACCGGCGCCTTCCACTCCCTCTCCCCGTTGGGGAGAGGGTTGGGGTGAGGGGGACCCGCCGCCCGTCACGCCCAGCGTCCCCACATGGCCCTGCGCCTGCCGGTCGTTGCAGAAATCCGTGTCCGAGCAGACGAACATCCGCCCGCCCCGGTCGTCGAGGATCACCTCGTCGAGATAGACCCCGGTCGCGGCGCAGAGCGCGCAGGGCTGCGCGAAGCGCTGCACCCGGAACGGATGGTCCTCGAAATCGAGCGAGCGCACCTTCGTGTAGGGCGGAATGGCGTAGATGCGCTTTTCCCGCCCCGCGCCGAACAATTGCAGCGCCGGGCAATCGTCCATCTTCGGGTTGTCGAATTTCGGGATCGGCGAGGGGTCCATCACATAGCGGCCGGCGACCTCCACCGGGTAGGCATAGGTGGTGGCGATATGGCCGTGCCGGGCGATGTCCTCATAGAGCTTCACATGCATGAGGCCGTATTCGGCCAGCGCGTGAAGCTGGCGCGTCTCCGTCTCGCGCGGTTCCAGAAAGCGCAGCGGTTCGGGGATCGGCACCTGGTAGACGAGGATCTGGTGCTCGCCCAACGCCGTCTCGGGAATGCGGTGCCGCGTCTGGATGACGGTCGCCTGCGTGGTGGCGGTGGTGGTGGCCACCCGCGCGGTCTTTTCGAAGAAGCCGCGAATGGCCACCGCATTGGTGGTGTCGTCCGCCCCCTGGTCGATGACCTTGAGAACATCGTCGGGACCGAGCACGGCGGCGGTGACCTGCACGCCGCCCGTGCCCCAGCCATAGGGCATGGGCATCTCACGCGCGGCGAACGGCACCTGGTAGCCGGGAATGGCGATCGCCTTGAGGATCGCCCGGCGGATCATCCGCTTCGTCTGCTCGTCGAGATAGGCGAAGTTATAGGCGATGTCGGGCATTCCGCCGGTGGTGCTGGCGGCGCCGGAGTCGCGAACGGGCGCGTTCATTCTGCGGCCTCCTTCATCTCGGTGGCGTGCTCGGCGCGCATGCGGCGCACCAGATCGAGCTCCGCCTGGAAGTCGACATAGTGCGGCAGCTTCAGATGCTCGACGAAGCCGGTGGCCTGCACATTGTCGCAATGGGAGAGGACGAATTCCTCGTCCTGCGCCGGGCTGCCCGGCTCCTCGCCCAGTTCCTTCCAGCGCAGCGCCCGCTCGACCAGCGCCATGGACATCGCTTTGCGCTCGCATTGCCCGAAGACGAGACCATAGCCGCGCGTGAACTGCGGCGGCACCTCGGCACTGCCCTTGAACTGGTTCACCATCTGGCATTCGGTGATCTGCACCCGCCCGAGCGAGACGGCAAAGCCCAGTTCCGGCGCGTCGAACATCACCTCGACATCGCCGAAGCGGATTTCGCCGACGAAGGGATGCGAGCGGGCATAGCCCCGCTGGGTCGAGTAGCCGAGCGCCAGCAGATAGCCCTCGTCCCCCCGCGCCAGAGTCTGCAGCCGGGTCGACCGGTCGACCGGGAAGGACACCGGCGCGCGGGTGATGTCGAAGGGCTCGGCACCGGTGCCCGCGGGGGAGGCCTCGACCAGCCCCTCCCGGCCGAGCAGGTCGGTCACGCGCGGCATGGGAGTGGGCGAGGGGTCGGGCTCGCACACATTGGCCTGATCGTCCACCTCACTGCACTCATCAGCCACCGCGTTTTCGCGACCCAGGGATGTGTCGAGCAGCCGGTGCGTGTAGTCGAAAGTGGGCCCCAGAAGCTGCCCGCCGGGCAAATCCTTGTAGGTGGCGGAGACGCGCCGGCGCACCAGCATCCGGGTGGTATCGAGCGGTATTATGGCACCTAAACGGGGCAACGTGGTGCGAAAGGCGCGGATGAGAAAGATCGCCTCAATCAGATCCCCCCGCGCCTGCTTCACCGCCAGCGCCGCGAGTTCGACATCGTAGAGCGAGCCTTCCGCCATCACCCGGTCGACCGCGAGGGTGAGCTGCCCGGCGATCTGCTCCAGCGTGATCGCGGGCAAATTCCTCTTTCCGCGCCGACGCTTGGCCAGAAGCGCATGGGCGTTTCGGATGGCCTTCTCGCCGCCTTTTGCCGCGACATACATGAGCCTCAGCCCTCCCGGACGGTGACGGAGCGCGGCAGGCCGACCACCGCGCCGGCACCCGCCAGCAGGAGATCGACGCCGAGCGGAAAGAGCCGGCGGTTCGCCGCCAGTTTAACGGTAAAATGATGCGGCAGCGGCGTGGCGCCGAGGCCGATCGTGTCCTTCACCCCAGGCCCTTCCAGCAGCAGCCCCTCCCCCGTCAGCCTTTCCACCTGGAGGATCAGCGTGGCGGAAGCGTCGGGGAATTCCGGCGTGCCGCCGCAAAAGGCGGAAAGCTCCGGCATATCAGCGGGTTGCGCGATCACCGCGAAGCGTGCCGCCGCCGGATCGGCCACCAGCGGCGCGCCGGTGTGAAAGCGCAGGAAGTCCACCACCGCCGGCGCGCCGGCCAGCGTGTCATCGAGCCAGAGCGGCGTTTCGAAGTCGCACAGCGCCAGCACCAGCGCCGCGGCCTCGCGGTTCAGCGGCGCGGGCGGGGTGAGATCGGTGGCGAGCGGCGCCGGGCGGCCCGGCCGCGCCATCGCCCACATGGCGGAGCGGAACGCGGCCTGGGAATCGAACACCGGGTCCGCGAAGCCGGCGGCAAGTGTTTGAAACGACATATCAATCCTCGCCGCGCACCAGGGTGAAGAAATCGACCTTGGTGGCCGCCGTCTCCGTGCGCACCGCGCTGTCCTCGGCCGAAAGCCGCGCCGTGACCGGGACGAGAGCCGCCTCCACGGCGTCCCGCCGCGCCCTGTCCTGCCAGAGCGCGTCGATCACCGCCGCCGCCCGCGCCGCGCGCAGGTCGCGGCCCAGTCGGTAGCAAAATCCTACCGCTCCGCCCTCCAGCCGCACCGAAGCCCGGCTCACCGTGGCCTCGCCGAGATTGAACGGCGCGCCATCGCCGCCGGTGCGCCCGCGCAGCATCACCAGCCCGGTCTCCGGCGGGCGCAGATCGGCCGCCGCCGGCACCGGTTCAAGCGCCCCAAGCGCCTCGGCCAGCTCGTCGAACTGCGCCCGCGCCAGCACCGCCATCACGGCGGCCCGCGCGCCCACATCGTTGGAATCGTTCAGTGAATTTTCCATCGCCGCCTTCAGCCCCAAGGGAGGAGCCGCCAAGAAACGGGTTTACTTGCCGGCGAGTTTGTATAATCATCTATACAAATAGGCAAGAGCGGTTCTGACCCGATGTCGAAATTCATGGCAGACAGCGACGACACGCCGGTGACAGCGCCGGAGGGCACGGATGTCGCGCGCGGCACCGGCATTTCGCTGTGGAAGCAGATTGTCGAACGTATCGAGGCCGACATCGCCGAGGGGCGCCTGCCGCCAGGAACCCGGCTGCCCACGGAAATGGAGCTGGCGGACCGTTTCGGGGTGAACCGGCACACCTTGCGCCGCGCGTTTTCCGCCCTTGCGGAACAAGGACTTATCGAAGCGACGCCGGGGCGCGGCACCTTCGTGAAGGAGCCGCCGATCCGCTACCCCATCGGTCCGCGCACCCGCTTCTCGGAGATCGTCTCCGGCGAGGGCCGCGCCCCCAGCGGCCGCCTCGTGGCGTCGCAGGTGGAGCCCGCGACCGCCGACGTCGCCGCCGCCCTCAAACTGCCGGAGGGGAGCCCCGTCCTGCGCATCGAGATGCTCCGCGAAGCCGACGGCGTGCCCATCACGCTCGGCATACACTGGTACGATGAAACCTCCTGCCGCGATCTCGACCTCCTGGTCGCCGCCACCGGCTCGGTGACACGGGCGCTGGAAACCCTCGGCCTCGGCGATTACCGGCGGCTGGAAACCCGCATCACCGCCCGGCCGGCGGATGAAAGGGAGCGCCATCATCTGAGCCTTCCCGTGGGGCGCACCGTCATGGTGGTGGAGGCGGTGAATGGCGATGCGCGGCGGCGGCCGATCCAGTTTTCCCGTGCCGCCTTTGCCGCGGATCGTGTACAGCTCGTCATCAAGAGCTGAGTTCTGTCAGAAGCTTAGGGAAATCGATCATGGCGGCCGTCACATCGCTGGAAGCGCTGCGTGCCCTCTACCCGCCCGTGCGCGAGCGCAGCCGGCTCAAGGTTCTGCCGGCGCTGGATGGCCACTGCCGCCGCCTCATCGGACTCTCGCCGCTGGTGATGGTGGCGAGTTTCGGCGCGGACGGGCGGGCCGACGTGACCCCGCGCGGCGACATGCCCGGTTTTGTCGCCATCGGCGAGGACGGCTGCCTTCTGCTGCCCGATCGGCCGGGCAATAACCGGCTGGATACGCTCACTAATCTTCTCGCCAATCCCGCCATCGGCCTCCTGTTTCTCATCCCCGGCGTCGACGAAACCCTGCGCGTCAACGGCCGCGCCGAGATCCGCGACGACGCCGATCTGCTGGCCCGCTTCGCGGTGGGGGAGAAGGCGCCGGCCACGGTGCTGCGCATCACCGTCGAGGAGGCCTATCTGCACTGCGCCAAGGCGTTCATGCGCTCGGGCGCCTGGGATCCGGCGCGCCATGTCGACCGGGCGAGCCTGCCGAGCATGGGCGAGATGCTGCGCGACCAGCTCGGCCTCGCGACCGCCGAAACGCAGGCCGAGATGATGGAACGCTACAAGGCAACGCTCTATTAGGCGCCGCCCATCCCGGCGCCGCTATCGAGGTTCCATATTACCTCCGGACCGATGTCTTCCAGCCGCGCGCAGCCGGTCAGCACCATGGCGATCTCGAACTCGCTGCGCAGCACGTGCAGCACATGGGCGACGCCCGCCGGCCCGGCCACCGCCAGGCCGTAGAGATAGGGCCGCCCCATCAGCACCGCGCTCGCCCCCAGCGCAAGCGCCTTCAGCACATCCGTGCCGCGCCGGATACCGCCATCGAGCAGCACCGGCACGCGCCCGGCCACCGCGCGCACTATGCCCGGCAGCACGTCGAGCGTCGCCGGCACCGTGTCCAGCACGCGTCCGCCATGGTTGGAAACGATCAGCCCGTCCACCCCCTGCGCCAGCGCCCGCTCGGCATCTTCGGGCGTCATGATCCCCTTGAGAATCAACGGCAACCGGGTTGCCTCGCGCAGCCGCGCGATGTCGTCCCAGCGCGCGGCAACATCGAGAAAGCCCTGGAACATCAGGCTCTCGCCGAGTTCCGCGGCAGCGATATGGCGCGTGTGGAGCCCGCGCAGATTGGCATGGGCCGAAAGCTTGGGCGGCACATAGCCGGCGCGCTGCTCGCGATTGCGGAACGCGTGGACGGGCGCATCCACCGTCACCACCAGTGCGCCATAGCCCGCCGCCTCGGCCCGGCGCACCAGCGCTTTGGTGAAGGCCCGGTCGTGCTGGATATAGAGCTGAAACCAGAGCGGCGTACGCCCCGCCTGCGCGATCTCCTCCAGGGTGACATCCGCCTCGGTACTCACCACCATTCCCGCCCGCGCGCCGCCGGCGCCGATCACGGTGGCGATTTCCGCTTCCGGCAGGGCAAGACCGTGATGGGCGGTCGGAGCGAGCAGGATCGGGTGATCGAAGCGCTGGCCGAACAGCGTCAACATCGTACCGCCGCCGCGACAATCAGCCAGCACGCGCGAGCGCAGCTTCACGCGGTCGAAGGCCTCGCGGTTCCAGCCGACGGTCCGCTCATCCCCCGCCCCGCCGCTGTAATAGGCGAAGGCCGCCGGCGACAGCCGCTCCCGCGCCAGCCGCTCGTAATCCGCCAGCGCGACGGCGTCGGGGGGAATCTCGAAACGCTGTGCCATGATGCTTCATAACGCCTCGCGGGCGACCGCGCAGCCGCGAACCCGGCGCGAACCCAACGACGCATTAACTCCGGGCGGCTAGACTAGGGCGGCAAGGGGGCCCGGCAGGCGCCTGTCAGGGTTTTGCGGCCATCTCGGGGGAACAGGCATGGACGACAGCGAGCGCAGCGGCGCCGTCACGCAGGGCCTCTCCCTGCGCGAGGCCCTGCGCGCCGCGCGGATCGAGGCGGCCGAACGCTCCGGCGTGATCGTGGAACTGCGCGATGCCAGCCTCGCCCGCCTGTCCATGCTCAACGAGATGCTGGACCCAATTTTCAGCGAGGTGCCGCTCGAACATGCCGATCTGTTCGATCGCGGCCTGATGCCGGGCGAAACCCCGCGCCTTTTCGTCGACATGGTGGCCCATGTCGCGCTGGGCCGAGACCGGCGCACCTTCCGCTTCCTGCAGGACACGCGCGCCGGCCGCCGTGTTCTCGCCGAGAGCACGAACCCGCACGATATCGCCGATGCGGTAACACGTTACGTCGCGCGCCGGCTCATCGCCCGCGAGCAGGCCATGGTCTCGGCCCTGTCGCCCCCGGAGGCCGAACCGATCCCGCATCCCGAACCGCATCACGCCACGCCGGCGGCAGCCCCCGAGGCACCACGCGGCGGCCGATTCGGCGTGTTCGTCCTGGGACTTGTCCTCGGCGCGGCAGCCGCCATCGGTGTGGCGCTGCTTTACGGCCTCCCGCTCAGCCCGCGCTGAGCGAGCCCGTCAAAACACGGCGCGTGCGCGTATCGACGCTCGCCTCACCGCGTTGGAAGCCGCGCGCCTCCAGCATGCAGCGCCAGGGGAACGGCCCGTCCGATACGCGCTCGATACGATAGAGGTGGTAGCCGCCCGGCCAGTGCCGGTCCTCCGGCCCCGCCGCGAAGGACGGCGCCTCGACCACGGGCACGAGCCCGCCATTGGGCCCCGGCAGCATCTCGACCATCGGCACATGGTCATGCCCGCAGATCACTAGCTCCGCCCCGTAGCGGGCAAGGACGGCGCGCACTTCCTCTTCGTCCGTCAGGCGCTTGTGGCCGGCACGAATGCCGCAGGGCGGATGGTGGATCATCACCACGCGGAACAGCCCTTCGGCGCCGAGTTGCTCCAGCGCCTGCGCCAGCCGCTCGCGCTGGGGGCGGCCGACCTTGCCCGTCGCCATGAAGGGACGTGTGGGGATCGCGGTGGACACCCCGATCAGCGCCACCCCCTCGCGCCGGCGGATGAAGGGGAAGGCGCTCTCGGCGGTCACATCGCCCGTCACCCCGTCCCCGCGCATGTAATCGCCCCAGTTCAGCAGCGAGTGATGCGCGGTGGAGCGGACATAGGCGTCGTGATTGCCGGGGACCACGGTCACGTCGGTCCCATTGCCCAGCGATTTCAGGAAGTTGAGGCCCGTCGCGTATTCGGCGGCGAGGCCGACATTCACAAGGTCGCCGGTGACGGCGATATGGTCCGGAGCCATGGCCTTGATATCGGCGACCAGCAGGTCGATGGTCGCGACATTGAAGCGGTGCTGGCGGCCGCGCCGCCAGTTCAGCACGCCGAGGGCGCGCTTTCCCGCCAGCTCGGCAAAGCGGGCGCGCGGCAGCGGACCAAGATGGGCGTCGGTGAGATGAGCGAGAACAAACACGGCCGTCTCCTTATCAGCCCCGACGCCGGGAGGGAATGCGGGCCGGACGGAACCCCCGTGCAAAAGCCCGGCATGAGAGCTCGCCTCATCACCCGGCTGGCACATGGCTGGGGGCGGCTGACCCGCGGCATGACGCTCGGGGTCAAGGGCGTGGTGATCGACGAGGCCGGCGCCATCACTCTGGTCCGCCACGGCTATGTGCCCGGCTGGCACCTGCCCGGCGGCGGGGTCGAGGTGGGCGAAACGGCGGAGGAAGCCCTGGCGCGCGAGCTGCGGGAGGAGACGGGCATCATCATACTCCAGCGCCCTCGCCTCCACGGCCTCTTGCTGAACCGCAACCTCGCCCGGCGGGACCATGTCGCCGTGTACATCGTCACTCAGTTCGATGGAGGTATCATTAAACCACCGAACCGCGAGATCGCCGAGATCGGCCTCTTCCAGCCCGACCGATTGCCGGCGGCCACCACCGCCCCGACCCGCCGCCGGATCGCGGAAGTCATCGGCGGAACGCCCCCGGCCGCGCATTGGTAAGCTCCCCGCTGAGGAAAGACGCCCCTCCCCCCGCGTCCCGCCTTGACACCGTCCGCCCCCCTTCCTTATATCGCGCCACTCTGCGAACGGCCTGCGGGCCGCGCGTGTGGCGGGGTAGCTCAGCTGGTTAGAGCACGGGAATCATAATCCTGGGGTCGGGGGTTCAAGTCCCTCTCCCGCTACCACATTTCTCAGAGTGTTATCAGAGACTTAGCTGCCGATACGTGGGCCGGGCTGCGGCCGCCCTCGTGATGGCGTGCGCCGGGCTCGTGACACGCGTTGCCGGCCGGCCGGTGCCTCACGCTCCCGGCCTGCCCGACCATCGCGATTGCCATACGTGCCGTTCGACGCCCCTCAGTAGGCCCTCGCTCACGCCCGTGAGCGCACGTTTCCAAATCATGAACAGCAGCGGCCCGCAGGCGCCGACGGCGAGCCGCACGCGCAAGCCATGCGCGTCCGTCGGTCGCATGGTTTAATTTCAAATCTCGTTCTAAATTGGTTCGATAATTTCGCGTTATGACGAAAAATCAATCCCGCGGGAGGGAGCCATGCAGAACGACCAGGACGCCTCGATCCACCAGATCTTGGGCGGAGGTGTCGCCTTCGGTATTTTAATACTCTGGGTGGCCTATCTCTGCCTTCCGTAGACAGATGACGTCCTTGCCGCGCGCGGGGACATGACGACGCGGAGCATCGCCCACATGGGCCGCCGGACGCCGTCCAGCGCCGCCGGCGGCATGCGTCGCGAGCGCCCTTGATGCCCAAGGCCCTCCTCCAGGCCTTTCGCCCTTGCCACCGGCATGGCGCGACAGTGATGCACAAGCCGAAGCTCGGCAGCGGCGCACCATTGATGTGGCCGGCCTCACAAAGTGGCCCTGACATTTTCCCCGAAAGCGGCCCTTTTTGATAGGGCCATTCCGGGAAAAGCTGCCCTCGACCCGCTTGGCGCGGGGTTCTTAAGGAGGACAGCATGAGCCAGTCGAGCCCCGATTACTCGAAAGGCGCGGCCTACATAAACGGCATCTATGTGCCGATCTCTGAGGCCAAAATTCCGGTCGGCGACTGGGGCTTCACCCACTCGGACGTCACTTATGATGTCGTTCACGTCACCGATGGCGGCTTCTTCCGCCTGGAAGACCATCTCGATCGCTTCCATCGTTCGCTGGAAGGCTACCGCCTCGATCCGGGTGTCACCCGTGATGAGATGCGCACGATTCTGGGCAAGGTGGTGGCGCTGAGCGGGCTCAAGGACGCTTTCGTTGCGATGGTCTCGACGCGGGGTGTTCCGCGGGTCTACGGCTCCCGCGACCCGGACGATTGCGATAACACCTTCATCGCCTATGCGGTGCCGTGGGTCGACGTGATCAAGCCCGACGTCCAGGAGCGCGGCGCTCACCTGCTCGTCGCGCAGGTCCCGCGCATCTCGCAGAACTCGCTCGATCCCACGCTCAAGAACTATATGTGGCGCGACTTCACCCGCGGCATGTTCGAGGCGAAGGACAAGGGCTTCGATACCGCCATCCTGCTCGACAGTGACGGCTATCTGACCGAAGGCGCGGGCTTCAACGTCTTCATCGTCAAGGACAACAAGGTCATTACGCCGGATCGCGGCGCTCTGCGCGGCGTTACCCGCCTCTCCGTGCTGGACCTGTGCCCCGAGCTGGGACTTGAGCCGATTGTCGGCCCGATCACCTTCGAAGACCTCATGGACGCCGACGAGGTATTCACCACCACCACGGCCGGCGGCGTGATGCCCTGCGCGCGGGTCAACGACCGCATTTACGGCAATGACCGCCCCGGTCCGATCAGCACGAAGCTGAAGGAGACGTATTGGCGCAAGCATAAGGAAGGCTGGCACATGACGCCGGTCAACTACGCTGATGCCGACAATCCCTTCAAGGCGGCAGCCTGACACCGCATCGAAGGTGACGGCTCGAGGGCGGCGTTCAGACCGCCCCGAGGAGGAAACGCACAAGGCAGGCCCCGCAGGACCGATCGCACCGATTTCAAAAACCAGAGGGCGTGGCCATGACCAAATCGACGTTCAATTGTTCCGACGCTGCGGCCGCACCTGCCGCGTCCATCAATCGACGGACCGTACTGAAGACACTGGCGGCAGGAGCGGCCGGCGCTGTCGCCGCACCTTACATTCGACCGGCGTCAGCCGCACCGACCCAGCTTCGCGCGCTGATGTGGGAAGGCTATGCGGTTCCCGAAGTCATCGGACCTTTCGAGGATAAGCACAAAATCAAGTTCGCGCCGACCTTCTTTGACGGCAATTCGGAGGCCTACAACAAACTGCGCGTGGGCGGGACCAAGGACTTCGATCTTGTTCAGGCCGACGGTTTCTGGCCGGGCCTGTACTTCCGTGAAAATCTGATCCGCGACATCGACTACGCCAAGATTCCGAACACTGACAAAGTCTACCCGGTGTTTAAGCCCGACCGTTTCAAGCTGCTGACCGACGCGGCAAGCGGCAAGCACTTCGGCGTCACCTGGTGTTGGGGCAGTTACGGAACCACCTACAACACCGCCGATGTGCCTAAGGAGAAGGTCGAGAGCATCGAGGTCCTTTTCGATCCGGCCTTCGCTGGACGTCTCGCGACCAGCGCCCGCTTTGAGGAGAACATAGCCCTCACCGGAATTCTGGCCGCAACGCGGATGGGCACCAAGGACAAACCGCGCCCCGACGGCAAACCGTTCAACCCTTATGTCCTCACGGATGAAGAACTCGCCGAGGTTGAAAAGCTCCTGATCCAGCAGAAATCGCTGCTGCTCACGCGGTATCAGGACAACGTGACCCTGCAGCAGTTGCTGGAAAGCGGGGCGGTTGTCGCGGCCCCCGAGTTTGCGCAGGTTTATCGGGTTCTGGTACAAAAGAAAGAAAAGGGTGAGATTTCCGCTGATTTCGCACATCAGCTGGTGCCTAAAGAGGGCGGCCTTGGCTGGGTGGATACATGGCTGGTAACGTCGGGAGTGACAAATCCGGCCGTACTCGACATCTGCTATGATTTCATGAATACGTTCCTCGCGCCCGAAAACATAAAAAAGATCTCGCTCATCGCTGGATCGTCCGCGACGATCGACCTGCGCTCGATCTCCACGCCTGAGGAGCAGAAGCTGTTCCTGATGGACCGTACGGAGGAACTGTCGAGCATGTATCAGTTCGACCAGCCCTCCTCGACCGAGAAGTGGGAACGCGTCTGGTCGCGTGTGCAGGCCGCCTGACAAGCCATAGCCCGGACCGTCACGGTCCGGGCCTTGCTTTATCTGGTTCGATCAGGAGTGCGGCTTTTGGCTTACATTCATCTCGATGGCGTTTCCAAACAGTATGGAGACGTCTGGGCGGTTGATCGCGCCGAAATGGCGATCGAGAAGCATGAGTTCGTTTCGCTGCTCGGTCCTAGCGGCTCCGGAAAGACGACGCTTCTGCGTATCATTGCAGGTCTTGAGCGCCCGACGCAGGGACGCGTGCTCATCGATGGCGAGGACGTGACCGAACTGCCACCGCATAAGCGCGGGGTCGCGATGGTGTTCCAGGAGTTCCTGCTGTTCCCCCATCGCACGGTGTATGAGAACCTCGCATTTCCGCTGCGCATGCTCCAGCTCCCCAAAGGCGAGATCGAGGCCCGCGTGGAATGGGCCGTGGGGATCCTCGCGCTGCACGGGCTGGAAAAGCGCTACCCGAACCAGCTCTCCGGCGGCCAACAGCAGCGCGTGGCTCTGGGACGCGGCCTCGTCGGCCGGCCCAAGGTGCTGCTGCTCGACGAACCCCTCGCCAATCTCGACCGTGAACTGCGGCAGGAGATGGAGGTCGAGATCCGCAAGCACCAGACGGACCTCGGCATCCCCTTCATTTACGTGACGCACAATCAGGAAGAGGCGCTCTCGATGAGCGATCGCATCGCGGTCGTTCGGGGTGGGCGCATCGAGGATTTCGCCTCGCGCACGGCCATCTACGATCATCCCAGAACAGCTTTCATCGCCCAGTTCGTCGGGCGGTCGAACCGGTTCACCGGCACAGCGCGCGCCATACCTGGTAAGATCGCCGTCCGCGGCCAAGACGCGCGGATCGAGACCGAGGCCCGGCCGGACATCGCCGATGGCCAACCGCTTGCCGCCTATGTGAAGAACGAGAAGGTTCAACTCAAGGACGCCGCTGAGATGCCGGCGGGTGCCCCCAACACGCTCCAGGCGACGATCCGCTATGTGATCCTGCGCGGTGCCTATGCCGAGTATGTGCTCGGCTGGAGTGGCGGCGAGATCATTGCCAGCCGACCGCGCAGCGAGTCGGAGTTCGAACAGGGCGCCGAAGTGACGTGCTTCTGGAATGAGGGGGATGTCGACCTGTTTCCGGTGGCGGAGGAAGGTCGATGAAGCGGCGCATCGCCCCGGCCATCTTTCTCGGCCTGCCCACGGTGTTTTTGGTCGGGTTGTTCGTGTTGCCGCTCATCTCGATGCTTGTATTGAGCGTCTGGCGAACCGAGAACTACCATATCATCCGCGACTTCAACCTGCACAATTACGAGGTACTGGCGACCGGCGGCGCCTACATGACATTTTTGATGCGCTCGCTTGTGATGGCGAGTGCGGTCTCGCTGATCTGCACCCTGCTTGCTTGGCCGGTGGCCTACGGCATCACCCTCTATGGAGGACGCTACAAGCTATTGCTGACGCTGGCTTTTGCGGTGCCGTTCCTCACCGGGGAGGTGCTGCGCATTATCGCGCTTCAGGGGCTTCTCGGCCCGGTCGGATTGCTCAATGGTCTGTTGATGTCGCTTGGGGCGGCGCCGTTGCGGGTGATCATGTACACCAATATCGCCAGCGCTATCGGGCTCGTCTATCTCTACCTGCCGATCGTCGTGACCGTGATCTATCTGTCGTTGCTCAATTTCGACCAGCGGCTCATCGATGCCGCGACCATATTCGGGGCGAGCCCGGCGCGGGCCTTTTTCGAGATCACCTGGCCGCTGAACCTGTTCGGCACGCTCATCGGCTTCTCGCTGTGTTTCATTCCCTGCCTGTCGGCAACGCTGGCGCCCCGCTTCCTCGGCGGCCCAAACGGCACGCTCTATGGCATGGCGATGGCTCAGCAATTCGGCGAAAGCGGCACATGGGCACTGGGTGCGGCCATGGGGGTCGTGCTGTTCGTCGTATCCGTGATCCTGGTCGCCGTGGTTGCCGGGCTCGTCGATCTGCGCCGCACCGGCTTCACCGGGTTCGGGAGGGGATGAAATGCGCCTGAAGCCGGTAAAGATCATCCTGTTGGGAACGGTCGCCGTGACCTACCTGTTCCTCTATCTGCCGATCGTCCACATCGCCCTCGCCAGCTTCGCGCGGAACTCTAACTTTCCCTATCCGCCCCGGTGGTCGCTAGACACGATGGCGCGGCTTTTCTCCAACTCCCTGTACCAGACGGCCCTGGTCAACAGCGTGGTGATCGGCATCTTCTCGGCGTTGCTGGCAACGGCATTGGCGGGGCTCGCGACGATAGGGCTGATGCGTCACGCCGGACGGCGCGCACCGCTCTATCTGGCGCTCTTCATCGCGCCCCTCTTCGTGGCGGAGGTGCTGCTCGGTATCTCCTCGCTCATCTTCAACGGCTTGTTTCTGGGGCTGACAGGCAATTTGGTCTCGGCCATCCTTGCCAATGTCGTGCACTGCTTCAGCTATGCGCTGTTGATCATCGCGACGCAGCTCTATCGCTATGACTGGAGGCTCGACGACGCGGCCATGGTGTTCGGCGCGAGCCCGGCCCGCACCTTCTTCGAAGTGACACTACCCTTGATCTGGCCGGGCCTGCTCGGAGCCTTCATCGTGGCTTTCATCATGGCGTTCAACAATCTCGAGATTTCCTTCTACCTGCTTGGTGCGACGCCGACGCTGCCGTCGGCAGCCTGGGGAGCGCTGCGCTACGGCGTCAAACCGGAACTCTATGCGCTGGCCACCTGCGTAAATCTGGTCGTCTTCCTGCTTCTCGGTCTCATCTTCGTGCTGATGAGAACCGGCCTCGTAAGCTTCGGCCACAGGCCGGAACGCGAACGTAGCGCCGTGTAGTTCGCAGGCCCGTGGTACGGGACTTGCGTTCTCCCGATCGCAGAGATCGCGGAGGTGTCGTGAGACTGTTGGATTCGCTTGCACTTCATGTTGACAAGGCTGCCGATGCGCCGCTGCATCGGCAGCTCTATGAACGGCTCGTGGATGAGATAACCGCCGGTGCTTTGCGGCCGGGCGAGAAGCTTCCTTCAACACGTGACTTTGCCGGGCTGCTGGGGGTGTCGCGGAACACGGTGTTGCTCGCCTTCGACCACCTGATTTCTGAAGGCTATCTTGAGCCCATCACCGGCTCCGGCACCTATGTCGCACGCGAACTTCCCGAGCAGCGTCCCGCAAAGGCCTCGGCGCGCATTAATCCCGCCATTGAGGCAGCCGGCCACATCAGCCGGTCCATGGCGCCCGACACGGCGATTACCCAAGCGCCTTCCACCTTGCGCCACATGCGCCGGCCAGTGCCGTTCCGCGCCAACTTTCCGGCGGTCGACATGTTCCCGGTCCGGCAATGGGCCAGTCTCGCGGCCGCCCTCTATCGCGAACTGGACCCTGACGCCGCGGGAGAGCTGCTGGGGGAAGGTGATCCGCAGGGGTACGAGCCACTACGCGTCGCCATCGCGGAGCATGTCGCACTCAGCCGCGGCCTTACCTGCACCCCCCGCAACATCGTCATCTTTGCCGGGGCCCAGCATGCCGTTGATCTCGCCTGCCGCATCCTGCTCACACCGGGTGAACAGGTGTGGTGCGAAGATCCAGGCTATGACGGCATCTACGCGTCGGCGACCGCGGCGGGCGCCATTCCCGTCGCCGTGCCGGTCGATGAGGAAGGGATTGAGGTGGAGCGGGGCATGGTTCTCGCCCCCGATGCCCGCCTCGTCTATGTCTCGCCTTCCAAACAGTTCCCGCTCGGCATGGAACTCAGCCTCGAGCGACGCCATGCGCTCCTGCAATGGGCTAGTACCGCTGGCGCCTGGGTGCTGGAGGACGATTACGACACCGAGTTCCGCTATGCGGGCCGCGCAATGCCTGCCCTCCACGCGATGGACCGCGAGGGACGCGTGCTCTATGTCGGCACCTTCAGTAAGATGTTGTTTCCCGGCCTCCGGCTGGGGTTTGCTGTGCTGCCGGACGCTCTGGTCGAGGCCTTCGTCTCAGCACGCGCCATCGTCGGGCGCTATTCGCCGATGCTTGAGCAGGCGCTGGTGGCGCGCTTCATGAAGGATGGCCATCTCGCCACCCATGTGCGGCGCATGCGGCGTCTCTATGCGCGGCGGCAGGACTATCTGCTGCAAGCGATCGAACGACGCCTTTCCCGATGGATGACGACCACCCCCACCAACACCGGGATGGAAATCATTGCCAAGCTGGCCCCCGGGCTGAGTGGTCAGGTGCTGGCAGCAAAGGCCGCACGCTGCGGGCTGGAAATTCTGCCGATCGCCGCCCTCGCACGGGAAGCGCAGGTTCACCATCTCGTCACGCTGGGTTTCAGCGCCTTCGGTGAGGATCAGATGGACGAGGGCCTCGATGTACTCCGCGACATTTTTATCCAGATGGAGCAAGCCTCGACACCGACAGTCTGAATCCGCTTGCGGCAGAGCCCACTACGGTCACCCCCGCCCTCCCCCCTTCACCAGGCGACACGACTGCTCTAGAGGTATTTTAGTACAGGTAAATACACGGCGCATTCCATCACTTCTCCGCTGCGATCGGCGGCGGTCACTACGGCCGATCCCACATCCGGGAAGGTATCTGCGGTTTATCAAATCCTAATATTGGCAGGTCACATCTTTGGGTTTATCAGGAATGATTGACCCTCTGATGCTGTGACATGAATCCTTCTCTAGGTATTTCCAAGGCACTGACCGGAATTTCCGGTTTTGACGAATTGACGCATGGTGGCTTACCCAGCGGCAGGCCCACCCTTGTTTGCGGTTCCGCAGGTTGCGGCAAGACGCTCTTCGCCTCGACATTCCTCATAAACGGGGTGCGGCTGTTCGACGAACCCGGCCTGTTCGTCACCTTCGAAGAGCGGCCCGTCGACATCGTCGACAATGTCGCCTCGCTCGGCTTCGACATGGACCAGCTTGTTTCGGACGGCAGGCTGGCCTTCGAACATATCGATGTCGATCCGGCCGAGCTCGCCGAAGCCGGCGAGTACGATCTGGAAGGGATTTTCCTGCGCCTTGAGCTCGCGATCGACTCCATCGGCGCGAAACGCGTCGTGCTCGACACGATCGAGAGCCTGTTCTCCGCCTTTTCCAACCCCGCCATTCTTCGCGCGGAAATCCGCCGGCTGTTCGACTGGCTGAAGGAAAAGGGCATGACGACCGTCATCACCGCCGAGCGCGGCGATGGCACGCTCACCCGCCAGGGGCTGGAGGAGTATGTCTCGGACTGCGTGATCCTTCTCGACCACCGCGTGCAGAACCAGATCTCCACCCGCCGCCTGCGCATCGTCAAATATCGCGGCACGGCGCACGGCACCAACGAGTACCCGTTCCTCATCGATGAGGAAGGTTTCAGCGTGCTTCCGGTGTCAGCGCTGGGCCTGAATCACCGCGCATCGGAAGAGCGAATTTCCAGCGGCATTGCGGATCTGGATGCGATGCTCTCGGGGGGCGGGTTCCATCGCGGCTCGTCGATCCTGCTCTCCGGCGTGGCGGGCTCGGGAAAATCCACGGTGGCGGCGAGCTTCGTCGAAGTTGCCTGTCGGCACGGCGAGCGCGCCATCTATTTTTCCTTCGAGGAATCGTCCGATCAGGCGGTTCGCAACATGAAATCGGTTGGCCTTGACCTCGGTCGTTGGCTGGACAGCGGCTCATTGAAGTTTATCGCGGCGCGGCCGACCTTCTACAGCCTGGAAATGCACCTCGCGGTGATGCTGCGCGAAATCATGCGGTTTGCGCCGAGCGTCGTCATCCTCGACCCGATCTCGGCCTTCACGGAGAGCGGCGATGCCTTCGAGGTGCAGGCAATGCTGCTGCGCATGGTCGATTTCCTGAAGAATCGCGGTGTCACCGGCGTTTTCACCCATCTGATGAACAGCCAGGACGGCGTGCCCACCACCGATGCCGGTCTTTCCTCGCTGATGGATGGCTGGGTCCTGCTGCTGAATCGCGAGGCGGGCGGTGAATTCAACCGCGAGCTTTACCTTCTCAAGGCGCGCGGCATGGCGCACTCCAACCAGGTACGCGAATTCGTCATGACCAACGAGGGCATCCGCCTTCTGCCGCCTTATCTTGGCGAGACTGGCGCGCTCACGGGCACCGCCCGCAAGCAGGAGGAAGCGCGTAACCGTCGCCACGAACTGCACCGGCAAGCGGAGGTCTCTCGCCTCCAGGCGCAGATCGAGCAGCGCCGCCGCCGCGCCGCCGCCCAGATCGAGGCGCTGCAGGCCGAGATCGACGCTGACGAGCAGGAACTGCATAGGCTCGTGCAGTCGGAGGACGACTATCTGCGCAGCATGGCTGAGGATGTGGCTTCCATGAAGAAAAGTCGAAAAGCGTGAGTATCGGACATGGCTGAGGAACGCAGGGCTCCGAAGAAGCTTATCCTCTACGTGGCGGGGCAAACGCCCAAGTCACTCGCTGCAATAGCGAATCTCGAGCGGATTTGCGCCCAGAACGCTCCTGGCCAATATGAGATCGAGGTCGTCGATCTGAAGAAGAACCCGCAATTGGCCAAGACGCACAGCATCGTCGCCATCCCCACGTTGGTGCGGGAGCTGCCTGTGCCCATCCGCAAAATCATCGGCGACCTGTCGGATGAGCAAAAGGTGCTTGTTCACCTGAAAATTGGTGATGAATGATTGGTGAGGCCGACCCTCGCGACCTCCTCATCGAGGAGTTGCAGCGCCAGCTTGCGGAGGCAGAGGAAACGCTGGCCGCCATTCGCCATGGCGAGGTCGACGCCCTTGTCATGCGCGGTGTGGATTCGGATGAGATCTTCACCATCGAGGGCGAAGCCGGCTATCGCAGCTTCATGGAGGCCATGGACCCTGGCGCCGTCGCTCTCGATGGGTTCGGCCATGTGCTCTATGCCAACCACAAGGTCGCCACCCTGCTGGGCGTGCCCATGGAAAGCCTTCAAGGCCGGCCCTTCAGCGAGGCGCTGAGCGTCGAGAACGCGGCGCGGTTTGAGACACTGCTGGCCATGGCGGCCGAAAGCGGAGCGACCACAGCGCGCGTGACTGGCCGGCATGACGTTCACTTCGACATTTCCGTCGCCCCTATGCGCATCGGTACCGTGTCCGGCTATGCCGTGACCTTCAGCGATGTGACCGAACGCGTGCGAATGGAAGCCGCCGAACAGAACGAGCGGGCGGCCCGCGCCATCATCGCCTCGGCCAACGAGGCCGTGCTTGTGTGTGATCGCGATGGCATCATCACCCATGCCAACGCCGCGGCCCGCATTGTCCACGAAGGCGAACTGATCGGGCATCCCTTCTCGGAGGTGATCTCGCTTGTCTTCCCCGGCGCCACCGGGCTGATACAGAGCGACGACTTCATCGCCATGGCGCTGTCGGGCACGCCTCTGCAGGGCATTGAAGCGACTGTCCCCTCCGCCCCGAAGGTGAAGGATTATCTGGTCAGCATCGCACCGCTGCGTGTGGTCGGCGACCTGATCAGCGGCTGCGTCATCACCATGGTGGACCTGTCGCAACGCAAAGCCGCCGAACGGCAGCAATTGCTGCTGATGGCGGAACTGGACCACCGCGTGAAGAATACGCTGGCCCTGGTGCAGTCCATCAGCAGCCGCACTCTATCGTCGGAAGACACGCTGGAAGGCTATCAGATCGCCTTTTCGGGCCGGCTTCAGGCGTTGGCCGCGACGCATAACCTGCTCGCGGTGCGCTCCTGGTCCGATCTGACCGTGGCGGACCTGCTCGCGGCGGAACTGGCACCCTATATCGATGCCGGCGCCGAGCGCGTGGTGTCGGAAGGGCTCACCTTCTGCGTGGCGCCGCGTGCCGCGGTGGCGCTGGGGCTTATCCTGCATGAGCTTGCCACCAACGCGGTGAAGTATGGTGCCCTCTCGAACGAGAACGGCAAGGTCAACGTCACGGCCTCGGGCAATGGCTCGGAGGAGCACCCGCTGACCCTGGAATGGCGCGAATCCGGTGGACCTCCGGTCGCCATGCCGACACGTCGCGGTTTCGGGCGCACGGTCATCAGCCGGAGCCTGCAATACTCCCCGCAGGGCCAGGCGCAGCTGCATTTCCTTCCCGAAGGGATCAGTTGCCAAATCCGGATTCCGCCGGAGGATATCGTCGTCGCCTGACCCGCATGGGGCTCACTCCCTTCGACCTGGCGCGGAGGACGGCGAGGGCAAGAACACGGGCGATAACGGGGGCAACAAACAGGTCGGGAGACCGAGGTCAGTCGGTCACATCGCAGACAGGCGCAATGCCGTGAGGCGGCCGCCGCTGAGGCCATTGTGTCGCCCGGTGATAAGCCTCGCCCGCGGCGAGCACCCTTGCGTCGGCTCCGTGGCGGCCGATCAGCTGCATGCCCGTCGGTAGCCCCGAGGCGCCGAAACCACAGGGGACGGCGAGAGACGGCAGGCCGATCAGGCTGACCGGCACCACTACCTCCATCCAGCGGTGATAGGTGTCCATGCTCCGGCCGTTGATCGCGCGCGGCCAGCGCCACTCGGCCGGGAAAGGCCAGACCTGCGCCGATGGCATGACCAGCAAATCGTAGCGGTCAAAAACGGCCGAGGCGGCCGCGAACCACCGCGAGCGCGTCACGCTCGCCGCATGGACCTGCGCGGCGGTGACGCTTTGGCCGAACTCGATTTCCCACACGGTCTCAGGCTTCAGCCGCGCGCGCTTGTCGGGGTCCGCCCATAACGGGCCCTTGGATCCGGCATTGAGGAAACCGCGCAGATGAACCCACGCCGTCCAGAGCTCGGCGGCGGAGAAGGGCGGCGGCACCTCCTCGACGACGGCGCCCAGTTGCTCCAGCACCGCGAGGCCCTCGCGGCAGAGGTCGAGAATGCCAGGTTCGCACGCATAGGCGCCGCCCCAGTCGCCGAGCCAGCCGATCCTCAAACCTGACAGATCAGGCGCCACGGCCTGCCCATGCCGGTATCGCGGCTGCCCGAACGGCACGGCCGGGTTCTCACCCGACAGCGTCTCCAGCAGCCGGGAGACATCCTCAACCGTGCGCCCCATGGGACCGTCCGTCGCCAGGGTCGCCATGAAGGTGTCTCCCTCCGCATCGGCGGGAACGAGACCCCAGCTCGGACGGAAGCCATAGACGTTGCAGAAGGCCGCCGGGTTCCGCAGGCTCCCCATCATGTCGGAGCCGTCCGCGACCGGCACCAACCGTGCCGCCAGCGCCGCGGCCGCACCGCCGGAGGAGCCGCCGGCCGTCCGGCTCAGATCATAAGGATTGCGCGTGACCCCATAGACCGGGTTGAAGCTGTGGCTGCCATGGCCCCATTCCGGCGTGTTGGTCTTGCCGGTGAAGATCGCCCCGGCCGCCCGCAGCCTTGCGGCGACGAGATCATCCGCCGCCGGGATGTGATCGGCGTAAAGCGGCGAGCCATAGGTGGTGCGCACGCCCCGCACGGCCACGAGGTCCTTGACCGCCAGCGGCAGACCATGCAGCCACCCCGTGTGTGGCGCCTCATCCGCGGCGCGGGCCTCGTCCATCAATTCATCGGCGTTGCGGCCGGCCACGATCGCGTTGATGGGCGAACCGGCGGCGAGCCGGTCGAGATAGGCCGCCATTACCTCGGAGGGCCGGATCTCACCGGCGGCGATGAGCCGCGACAAGTCACTCGCGCCGAGGTCCATCAACGACATGGCCATGCCTCCACGCAGCCTGCGGCGGGAGAGAGGTCCCGGCAGGTCGCCCCGCCGGGACCGCTCAGGCTTGGATCACTTGTTCACGTCGGTCCAGATGCGCGCATAAAGGTCGGAGACCTCCGGCGGGCAGGTCGCGAGGAACTCGCCGGCCTTCGCGAACTCCGCCGGCACGTTCAGTTCCGGGGCATCCTTCATGTCGGCGGGGAAGAACTTCTCCGAGCCCTTGATGCCGTTCGCGTATTTGGCGAAGGCCGAGATCAGCGCCGCATTCTCCGGCTCCATGATGAAGTTCATGAAGAGCTTCGCGTTCTCGACATTCTTGGCGTCCTTCACGATCGCCACGCTGTCCATGAACACCGGATAGCCTTCCTTCGGGTAGCCGAAGGCGATGTCCGGGTTCTTCAGGCGCGAGCGCAGGATGGCGCCGTTCCAGTAATAAACGGCCGCGTAGTCGCCCGAGGGCAGCTTCTCGGTCACGCTGTAGTCCATCGCCAGCCACTTCGGCTTGGCTTCGAGCAACTTGTCACGCACCTTCTTCAGCACCGCCTTGTCGGCCGTGCACCAGTCGCCGCCGACATATTTGATGGTGGCGAAGAGAACGTCGTTCATCTCCGGCTCGACGTTGATCTTGCCGACCAGCTCCTTCGGCGGATCGAGGAAGATGGCGGAAGTGTTGATGTCGCCGCCATAGACCTTCTTGTTGATGCCGATGCCGCTCAGGCCCCACTGCCACGGCACGGAATAGTGCCGGCCCGGATCCCACGGCACGTTGACCCAACGCTCGTCGACGTTCTTGAAGTTCGACATCTGGTCGGGACGGGCCTCCAGTAGCAGGCCTTCCTTGATCCAGATCGGCAGATAGTTCGCCGAGGGCACCACGATGTCGAAGCCATGGCCGCCGGCGCGGATCTTCGCCAGCGCGGTGTCGTTCGAGTCGTAGTCGGTTACGGTCACCTTGACCTTGTACTGATCCTCGAACTTCTTGATCAGTTCGGGGCTGGTGTAATCGCCCCAGTTGTAGATGTTGAGGTTGCCCTCCGCCGACGCGCTGCCGGCAAGGCCCAGCAGGGCGATCGCCGCCGAGGCGGCCGTGATTTTCCAGTTCATGTTCCGTCTCCGTAAGGTCTCTATCGTTCAGGTCTTGCGGCGGTTGATGAAGAAGAACGCCGTCACGAGAACCACCGACAAGGCGAGGAAGGCCGTCGCGATGGCGTTGATCTCGGGGGTCACGGCGCGGCGAATCTGGCCGAGCAGGTAGGTGGGCAGTGTGTCCTGCCCACCTGATTTGACGAATTCGGTGATGACCACGTCGTCCAGCGAGATGACGAAGGCGAGCATGAAGCCGGCAATGATGCCCGGCCGCAGCAGCGGCAGCGTCACCCGGCGGAAAGCCATCCACGGTGTCGCATAAAGGTCGGCCGCCGCCCGCTCCAGCGTGGAGTCCATGCTCTCCAGCCGCGCGCGGATCGGCAGATAGGCGAAGGGGATGCAGAAGGCCGTGTGGGCGATGATCAGGTAGCCGAGGCCGGAATAACCCGTCCACACCTTGATGCGGGAGAACACGATCAGCAGCGCCACGGCGGTGACGATTTCCGGCACCATCAGCGGCGTGTTGATGAAGGCGTACTTGATGCCCATGCCGCGATAGGGCGCCGTGCGGGTCGTCGCGATGGCGGCCATGGTCGCGGCGATGGTGGCGATGGTGGCCGCGCTCAGGGCGATGATCAGAGAGCGCCACGCCGCGTCCTGCACGGCCCGGTTCTCCCAGGCGTCGACAAACCAGCGCAGCGAGAAGCCGCCCCAGACCGTTACCGATTCACTGGCGTTGAAGGCATAGGCGACGAGGATGAGGATCGGCAGATAGAGCATCGCGAAGGTGAACAGCGCGATGGTTCCGAACCCAGTCTGGGAGCGGATGTCGAAGTGCCTAGCCATGCTGCGCCCCCGTACGCGCGGCATTGCGCACATAGAACAGCAGCGCGACCATCACGGCGGCCATCAGCGCGATCGACAGGGCCGCGCCGAGCGGCCAGTTGCGGCCCGCGCCGAACTGCAGCTCGATGAGATTGCCGATCATCATGTTCTTGCCGCCGCCGAGCACGCGCGGGATGACGTAGGCGCCGAGCGAGGGGATGAAGACGAGGATCGAGCCGGCGACGATGCCAGGTTTCACCAGCGGGATGATGATGCGCCGCAGGACCGCGAAGCGGCTGGCGTAGAGATCGTAGCCCGCCTCGACCAGCCGAAAATCCAGTTTCTCCATGCTGGCATAGAGCGGCAGCACCATGAGCGGCAGGTAGACATAGACCATGCCGAACAGGATCGCCCAGTCGGTGTACATGATCTGCAAGGGCTCATCGATGATGTGCAGCCACATGAGCACCGTGTTGAGGATGCCCTCGTTGCGGATCACCTGCTGCATGGCGAAGGTGCGGATGAGCAGGTTGGTCCAGAACGGAATGGTGACGAGAAATACCCAGATTTCACGGGTGTGGCGCGGGCGCGTGGCGATGAAATAGGCGGTTGGAAAGCCCAGCGCGACCGTCACCAGCGTGGTGATGATCGACAACCGCACCGACCGCCAGATGATCGACAGATGCGCATCGGCGATGGTGACCGTGTCGTCGAACATGTCGCGCTGGAGGAAAACGGAGAACCAGCCATCCAGCGAGAATTGGCCGAACTTCACGTCGCCGTAGTCGCCCTTCGCCATGAAGGAATAGGCGAGCATGACGAAGAGCGGACCGATCGCGGCGACGAAGATGATGAGCAGAGCCGGAAGGGACAGCAGCCAGCGGCTGCGGGTTTTCTCGCGTTCGGCGCGCTGGGCGGCTTGTGCGGCGCTGGCCATGCTCAATCCCTCAGCACCTGGGCGGCGTCCGGCGCGATGTCGATGCCGGCCCTGTCACCACCGCGAAGCCGCAGGACTGGCTGCGCGAGTTCTGCTGCCGCACCATGAAGGTCCCGCCATCGCTCAACCGCAGATGAATGTGGGTGTCGGTGCCGAAATAGACGACATTCTCGACGGTACCCGAAAGCTGCCCGCCCACCCCGACCGCCCGTGCGTGCTCGGGCCGGACAACCACCGTCACCTGGCCCGTCGCCTGCGCGCCTTCCGCAAGGCTCGCGTCGAGCTCCGCGCCCGAGGCGAGCCGCACGCGCGCCGTCCCGCCGCCCGAATGGCTGACGATGGTGGCCGTCAGGAAGTTGGTCTCGCCGATGAAGTCGGCGACGAAACGGTCAGCCGGCTTGTCGTAGATGTCCCAGGGCGAGCCGATCTGCAGCACCTTGCCCTTCGACATCACCGCGATGCGGTCGGACATGGTGAGCGCTTCTTCCTGGTCGTGCGTCACGAAGACGAAGGTGATGCCGGTCTCGCTCTGCATGCGCTTGAGCTCGATCTGCATCTCCTTGCGCAGCTTGTAATCGAGCGCCGAGAGCGGCTCGTCGAGCAGCAGCACCTTGGGGCTCGGGGCGAGAGCCCGCGCCAGCGCGACACGTTGGGCCTGACCACCGGAGATCTGGTCCGTGCGCCGCCCGGCGAGTTCCTCCATGCGCACCAGCTTCAGCATCGCGGCCACGCGGCTGGTGATTTCAGCCTTGGGCTTGCCGAGCATTTCCAGCCCGAAGGCGATGTTCTCGCGCACCGTGAGGTGCGGGAACAGCGCGTAGCTCTGGAAGACGGTGTTGATCGGCCGCTTGAAGGGCGGCAATCCGGCAATGTCCTCCCCATGCAGGAGGATGGCACCCTCGGTGGGGTACTCGAAGCCGGCGATCATGCGCAGCAGCGTGGTCTTGCCGCAGCCGGAAGGACCGAGAAGGGTGAAGAACTCGTTCTCGCGAATCGCAATCGAGACATTGTCGAGGGCCCGCAGCGACGTCGGCCCTTGCCCGAATTCCTTGACGATCCCCCTTGCCTCAATAGCCACGCGTTTTTCCTGCGCCAAGGAAGGGTCCGGCATAGGTGCTCCTGCGGTCGTCTGTTCGTGCTCTGGTAGGGGCCAGCGGCAAATGCGCCGGTTATTTTGACGCGAGCGTAGTAGACGGCTTTGCGGGCGACAAGGCGTCCGGCTAAGAATGTGATCAAATTTTGGGACGGTCTAAATTTTGGGAATCGCCATGCCGACAGCCGACCTCATCATCGAAAACGCCCGCGTCATCACCATGGATCCCGCACGCCCCTACGCCGAGGCCGTGGCGCTCAAGGATGGCGCCATCCTGGCGGTTGGAACGCGCGCGCAGGTCGCGGAGATCGCCTCGTCGGCCGCGCGGCGCATCGATGCCGGCGGCGCGTCCGTGCTGCCGGGCTTCATCGACAGCCATATCCATCTGTTCACCGGCGGCGCGCAGCTTTCCAATCTCTCCCTCGCCGGCGTCACCGGTTTCGACGCCATCGCTGCGGCGGTGCGGGAGCGGGCGGCGACAGAGCCTGGCGACGGGTTGCTGATGGTCGAGCAGGCCGCCTACGCCATGTTCGGGGCCGATCAGCCCATCACCCGCCAGGTGCTCGACCGCGTGCTGCCGGACCGTCCCCTCGCCTTTTTCGCCAGCGACCACCACACCATGTGGGCGAACACGCCGGCGCTGAAAATGGCGGGCATCCTCAACGGCTACGCGACGCCGCCCGGCGCCGAGGTGGTGATGGGGGCCGATGGGCTCGCGACGGGCGAACTGGTCGAGTTCGAGGCCTTCGCGCCCATGGCCGCGCTCTCGCCGGGCGGCGGGCGCGATGCGCTGGGCCTGCTCGGCAAGGAGCCCGAGACCCCTCCCACCGCCGCGCAGCGCGCCGTCGACCGCTCGCTTATCGAACGCGGTCTGGCCTATTGCGCCTCGCTCGGCATCACCAGCTTCCACAACATGGATGGCAATTTCTATCAGCTGGAGCTGATGGACGAGATCGAGCGCGCCGGCGGCATGATCGTGCGCGGCCGCGTCCCCTTCCGCTACATTCCCGGCATGACGCTGGCCGATCTCGGCAAGGCCGAGGAGATGCGGCGGCGCTGGACCTCCGACCGGCTCAGGGCCGATTTCGTCAAGATCTTCATGGACGGCGTGGTGGAATCCTACACCGCGCACATGTTCGAGGATTATTGCGGCCGGCCGGGCGTGAAGGGATCGTCGTTCTTCGAGGCCGACGAGTTCGACGCGATCTGCGTCGAGGCGGACCGGCTCGGCTTCCAGATCGCCGTCCACGCCATCGGCGACGCGGCGGTCAACCGCACGCTGAACGGCTATGAGGCCGCCCGCCGGGCCAACGGCCCGCGCGACAGCCGGCATCGGATCGAGCATATCGAACTGCTCGCCGCCCCCGACCTGCCCCGCTTCGCGCAGATGGGCGTCATCGCCTCCATGCAGCCCACCCACGCACCGGGCGGTGCGTATCCCACCGAGCCGATCCTCTCGATGGTCGGCAAGGAGCGGCTGAAGCTCGGCTATTCCTGGCAGACGATCCGCGACACGGGCGCGCGCCTCGTCTTCGCCAGCGACTGGCCGGTGGCCGCGCTCGATCCGCTCTACGGCATCAAGACGGCGATGACGCGCGGCCCGATCTTCGAGGGCGCGCCGGATGAGCGGCAATCGCTTTACGATTCCATCGCCGGCTTCACCAAAGACGGCGCCTTCACCGAGTTCACGGAGGACCGCAAGGGCATGCTGAAGCCCGGCTACATGGCGGATGTTGTGATCCTCTCCGGCGACATCGAGGCGACGGCGGAGGCGATCGACCAGATGACGGTCGCCGCCACCATCTGCGGCGGCGACATCACCTATGAGCGCGGCGCCGCCTGAACCAGCGGGGGGCGCCGATCGAACCAGGGCTGCGCCTCTTCGATGCGGGCGCTGAGGTTGATGAGCAGTTCGTCGTAGCCATAAGCCGCGGCGATCTGCACACCGACCGGCAACCCGTCGGCCGTCCAGTGCAGCGGCAGCGATGCCGCGGGCTGTCCGGAGGCGTTGAAGGCCGCCGTGAAGGGCGAATAGGCGAACACACGCCCCGGCCCCATGCGGTAGTCGACATAGTCGTCCGATGCATGGTTGAATCGCCCGAGCTTCGCGGGCGGCTCGGCGAGCGTCGCCGTCAGCAGCACGTCATAATGCTCGAAGAAAGTCGCCATCTCGCGCCCATAGGCATGCACCTTGTTGATGGCTTCGAGATAGTCGGCCCCGCTGACCGTGCGCGCATAGGCGATGGCGCCACGGGCGATCCCCTCGATTTCCCCCTCCTCCAGCGGCCTGCCCCGCCGTCGCACGGCGCTCTCCACCGACAGAGCCGAACCGCAGGCGACGATCTTGGTCCAGGCGGCCATCATGCCAGGCGTATCGGCCCGCGGCATCGCCTCCTCCACGAGATGCCCCATGCTCGCCAGCAGCTTCGCCGTCGCCTCGACCGCGGCGCGGCATTCGGGATGAATGGCCTCACCGGTGAAGGTCGTGGTGATGAAGCCGACCCGCAGGCGCCGCGTCGGCAGGTCCATCGCCTTGCGATAGCCGGTCTCCAGCGGCGGAGCGACATAGGGCGCGCCCAGATCCGGCCCCTGGCAGGCATCGAGCAACATGGCGCTGTCGCGCACGGAGCGGGTGAGGAAGCCGTCAATCGCCATGCCGGCCCACCCTTCGCCGACATACGGCCCGTCGGGCAAGCGGGCGCGCGTCGCCTTGAAGCCATAGAGACCGCAGCTCGACGCGGGAATGCGCACCGACCCGCCGCCATCCGAGCCATGCGCCACCGGCACGATGCCGGCCGCTACGGCAGCGCCCGCCCCGCCCGAGGAGCCGCCGGTCGTATGATCAAGATTCCACGGGTTCCGGGTCGGTCCGCCATACACCGCCGACTCGGTGGTCGGACCCACACCACCTTCCGGCGACGTCGTGCGCCCGAACGTCACCAGACCGGCCGCCTTGATCCGCGCGTAGATCGAGGAATCCTTGCCGTACTGCGTGTTGGCGAAAAGCCGCGACCCGTTGTTCGAGGGGAAATCGATGGCTTCGCAGCCGAGGTCCTTGATCAGGAACGGCACACCGCGCAGCGGTCCCTCGCACAGCCCCTCGTCGATCAGCCGGCGGGCAACGTTCTCCCGCATCATCGTGACGGCGTTGAGCGTCGGATTGAGCGCTTCCACGCGCTTCAGCGCTTCATCCAGCAACTCGCTCGGCGTGACCTCGCGCCGGCGCACCAGCTCGGCCAGGGCAACGGCGTCGCTGCGGTCATAAAGAGTAGCGATATCCACGATTGAGACTTCCCGCCGAAGGCGCCCGCTCAGCAGGGCGGCGCGCCGGACACATCCAAGGGCACCAGCCGGCAATGCGGCAGGCCGCCTTTTGTGAGCCTCTAACCGGCGCGGCGCAATCCATGGCGCAACGGCAGCCGCAACGCAAAGCGGCCGCCCTGCCGGAGCAGGACGGGCGCAAAGCTCATGGACAAAGCCAGGATCAGCTATAGGGCGAGACGCACTGCTGGCGCGGGCCGCCATAAGGCTGGAAGGTGTTGTCCGAGGCGCGGTACGAGCGGTACTGCTGCGAGCACCAGGCGACGTGCCCGCCACCGCCCGCCGGCGCGGCGTAGCTCGGCTGCGCCGCGATCGCGCCACCGATCAGCGCGCCGGCGGCAAAGGCACCAGCCGGGAACCACCAGCCATTATATTCGCGGTAGCCCGGACGATAGTAATTATAACCGCGGTGGCCATTGTAGTAATGGCGCCCCGCCTGACGGTAATAACCGCGATGGCGGTCGGCGCGCGGGCCGCGGTTAAATTGCGGAGCCGGGTTGTAATGGCGTCCGTGCCGCGCCTGGGCCTGCTGAACCAGCTGGTTCGTGCTGCGGTATTTGGAGATGCCGCCCTCGTTCCAAGGAGCGGCGACGGCGGGTACAAAACTCGCCGAGAAAAGCGTGGCCGCAGCGGCAAGAGCAACAGTAAATTTTTTCATGCTTCTCATCCTCGAAGTCAACCTGCCCGAGGCGCACCAGAAATGCGTGACACGCCCGTCAGCAGCTCCATCGATTCAATTCGTGTCAGAACTATTTACCAAGCAATAGCACTGCTGAATTGATCGACTGTGTCGACATAACCCCGTTGGATGCAGGGAGTTCCGCTCCATTGTCAGAAGCTAATTTTCCGAGCGCTGCCCTGAAGCTTCATTGATCGGGCCTTCAACCTGCAAATCCAACAGCAATGAACATCGCGGGAGGTAAAACTTGAAGCGGACACCGAGTCCGCCTAGCGTGAGCGCGGGGATTGGGAAAGGTGGCCTCGGCCATCATTTTAGGGGCGGTCACATGTCACCGAACAGGACGCGCCGGCGGCGCGGGCTGCGGCTCTTCGCGGCGGCAACCGCGATGTCGGGAACGGCACTCCTCGCCCCATTGGACGGGCATGCGCAGACACCGGGCTGCGGTAGCGGCGCTGCCTGTACCGAAGCTCTGCTCGGAAATTTCGCGACCTTGGCGACGACACCGCAAGGTCAGATTCTGCTCCAGCAGAACCAGCAGACGGAGATCGAGCTCTACAGCTCGTCAAGCCCCGGACGCAAGCTGACGGCAGCGATCGACAGCCAGCTTCAAGGGACGGTGATCTATTACAACATCTGGAACCATGCGGTTCCGCAGCTCAGCTACCTGATGAACGCCGGCTCGCTGCTGAACCCCGGCCCGAATGCGCCGACCGGGGCCTACTCCAACGTCACGGGCCTCCTGACCAATGAGATCGGAGGAATAGCCGGTGAGATGAAGGGCTACTTCGCCTCCCTCCCGGCGCCGACCTACAACGCCGCCTATACGGTACTGCCGCAATATACGTCGCAAAATCCCAAGAACCCGCGCCCCTTCGTGCTGTTCGAGGCGATCAACGCCAATCCCTGGACCACCGGACAGACCTCCGCCCTCGCCGTCACGATCCAGCAGAGCAGCACAGTTCCGCCCGGCTTCCAGCCCCAGGCGTGGGGCGGGTATGTCACCAGCCCCGGTTTTCCGAGCGGCCACTCGACCGCCGGAAACACGCTGGCGATCCTCACCGGCATCATGGCGCCGCAGTACTACAAGGACTTCCTGATGGCGGGCATCGAGTTCGCCCTCTCCAGGAACATCTTCGGCATCCATCACCCCCTGGACACCATTGGGGGCCGGCTGATCGCCACCTACAACATCGCCCAGTGGCTGAATGGCGCGGGCTACAACGCCTCGCTCGCCGAACTCGGGCCGGCGAGCGCCGAGCTTCAGGCTCTGGTGGGCGGCGGCAACGCCTCGCCCTATGCCGCGGCCTGCGGGGACAATATCGTTGGCTGCATCCGCGCCGGCGCTATCCCCACCGCCGCCGAGTTCGCGGCGCCGCGGAACTATTACACCTCTTACCTCACCTACGGACTTCCCAGCATCGGCACCACGGGGCTCCCGCCAATGGTGCCGCAAGGGGCGGAAGCTCTTATCGCGGCACGGTTTCCCTACCTTTCCGCCGCGCAGCGCCGCGAAGTGCTGGCCACCACCGAAATCGATTCCGGCAGCGTGTTCGATAACGGGTCCGGCTGGGCGCGGCTGAACCTCTACGCCGCTGCCGACGGGTTCGGAGCGCTCAATTGCGGCGGGGAAGGCGCCACGGGCTGCATTCAGGTCGTCACGTTGAGCCGCGCCGCCGGCGGCTACAGCGCATTCGATGTCTGGGCCAACGACATCAGCGGCGATGGCGGGCTGACCCTCGCCGGCGATGGCGCTCTCATACTCGCCGGCAATTCGTCCTACACCGGCGGCACGACCGTCAGCGGCGGTCTCCTTTCCGTGACGGGTTCGCTGACAGGTCCGGTCACGATCGCCCCCGGCGCCGGTTTCTACAATGCGGGCACCGTCACCGCCGTCGGCGGCAGCCTGGTCGTCAATGACGGCGCCCTGCTGAACGACGGCACGCTGGCAAGCTCCGTCCTCTCCTCCGGCATCTTCGGCAACAATGGCGCGGTGATCGGCTCGGTAACGAGCTACGACCAGTATTTCGGCGCCGGCTCCGTCAGCGGGAATCTCAACATTCTCGCCGGCTCGGTCGCCACCGGCGCTTCCCTCGGCACCATCACCGTGGGCGGCAATGTCGTCATCGGGCCCGGCGCCGTCTATTCCGCCCGGATCGGCCCCGGCGGATCGAGCGATCTCGTCGCTGCGGGCGGGACAGCCACCGTCGCCGGCGCAACGCTTGCTCTCTCCGCCGAACCCGGCACCGTCGTCGGCTTCTCCCGTTTCAACGTCATCACGGCGAATGGCGGCGTCATCGGCAACTTCGCCTCGGTGAACGATCCGTTCGGCGCGAACTATCCCTTCCTCGATGTCGCGCTCGCTTACTCGGGCGACGGCGTGACGGTCGAAACCGTGCGCAGCGACGTGCCGCTGGCCTCGGCCGCGCGGACGCCGAACCAGTTCGCCGTCGCCATCGCGCTGGAGACGATCCCGACCGATACGGGCGGGGCCGCTCCCAGCCTCGCGGACGCGGTGTTCTCACTGAATGCCGACACCGCGCCCGCGGCGCTCACCCAGCTCGCCGGCGGCATCGGTCCGTCGACGGCCACCGTTCTGCTGAGCGACAGCCACATCCTGCGTGACGCGGCCGGTGCCCGCCTGCGCGCGGCCACCGATGGCGCGACGCCAGCGGGCATGTCTGTGGCGCCGCTCTTCTACGCCGCGCCGTTACCCGCGCCGGCTCCGTTCCCGACCAAGGCCGAGACGGCCGCCGCCGCGTCCGCTGCCCCGGCGATGCTCTGGGCTCAGGGCTTCGGCGCCTGGTCGAGCATTGACGGCACCGACAATGCCGCGGGTCTGGCCAGCGACACCGGCGGTTTCATCATCGGTGGCGACGCGGTGCTGGCGGATTGGCGCCTCGGCATTCTCGGCGGCTACAGCAGCACCTCCATCGATCTCGACGGACAGGCTTCCGCCAGCGACGCGGACAGTTGGCACGCCGGCCTTTATGCCGGCCGCGACTGGGGGGCGCTGGCATTGCGGGCCGGCATCGCCAACAGCTGGAGCCGCATCGACACGACCCGGAGCGTCGCCTTCAACGGCTTCGCCGAGACCCTGAGCGGCGCTTACGACGCCAGCCTGTTCCAGGCCTTCGGCGAACTCGGCTACGGCGTGGAGATGGGCGCGCTGCGGACCGAGCCTTTCGCCAATCTCGCCTATGTCCGCTATTCGGCCGACAACTACACCGAGACAGGCGGCGAGGCCGCGCTCGACGTCGACGACGCCGATGCCGCGACCACCTTCTCCACGCTCGGGCTTCGCCTGACGCAGGCGGTTCCCATCGGGGCCGCGACCGGCACGCTGTCGGCCACTCTTGGGTGGCAGCACGCCTTCGGCGACACCCTTCCCAGCCAGACGCAAAGCTTCGCCATCGGCGGCGCGGCCTTCAGCACGACGGGCGTCCCCATCGCCGAGGACGCGGCCTTGGTGGAGGCGGGGATCGCCCTGCCCATTGGCCCGCTCGGCCAGCTCTCCGTGGCCTATGGCGGCCAGTTCGGGGATGGGACGACGCAGAACAGCGTCACCGCCGCGCTGCGCCTGCGCTTCTAGATGCCGCGCCCGGCGGCGCCTCGCGCGTCAGTCCGCGCCGGGGTCGCCGACCAGACCCGCCGCCGCGATGCCGGCCAGCGCCGCGGCCTCGTCGTTCTCGGACGTGTCGCCGGAAATCCCAACGGCACCAACCAGCGCGCCCTGCGCATCGCGGATCAGCACGCCGCCCGGCACCGGCACCATCGCTCCGCCCACGACGTGGCTGACCGCGCCCACGAAGAACGCCTGCTCCTTCGCCCGCTTGAAGATGGAGCGCGAGCCGATGCCGAGAGACAGCGCGCCATAGGCTTTGCCATGGGCGATCTCGAAGCGCTTCAGGCTGGTGCCGTCCTCGGAGGCGGCCGCCTTCACGGCGCCGCGGCAATCCAGCACGACGACCGACATCGGCTTGAACCGGCCGGCGCGGCAGTGATCGAGCGCGGTGGCAAGAATGGTCTGCGCGGCGGAAAGGCTGAGGTCGGACATGATCCCTCCTGAGATGGCAGGCAGCGTTGATGCCGTCGCATGCCCCGCGAAGGCCCGTGCCGTCAACGGCGGCGCGGCACCACGCACGAAAAAGCCGGCGATTCGCTCAACCGCCGGCCTCGTCTTGCAAGGGCGTCAGCCTGCCTCGGCATCAGCCTGTCACGGCACCATCGCGTCAGCGGATCGGCGGGGCGTATTGGATGCCGCCCATGCTCCAGAGCTGGTTGATGCCGCGCGGAATGCCGAGCTTGGACGCGGTGCCGACATTGCGCTCGAACACCTCGCCATAATTGCCCACGCTGCGCACGATCCGCACGGCCCAGTCCTTGGTCAGGCCAAGCTGCTCGCCATAGGCCCCGTCCGTGCCAACGAAGCGCTTCACATCCGGCTTCTGCGAGCCCAGCGCCTGGTCGAGCGTCGCCTGGCCGATGCCCAGCTCCTCGGCGTTCAGCAGCGCGAAGAGGCTCCACTTCACCACGTTCAGCCACACGTCGTCGCCCTGGCGCACCACGGGGCCGAGCGGCTCCTTGGAGATGACGTCGGGCAGCACGATATGCTCGGCCGGCTTGGGCAGCTTCAACCGCAGGGCATAGAGCTGCGACACGTCGGTGGTCAGCACGTCGCATCTGCCGTCGGCATAGGCTTTCACGACCTCGTCGACGGTGGGAAGCTCGATCAGCTCCAGCGCCATGTTGTTCTGGCGGAAATAGTCCTGCGCGTTCAGCGCGCTGGTGGTGCCGCGCTGGGTGCACACCTTGGAGTTGTTCAGCTCCAGCGCGCCCATAACGTTCTTCGCCTGCGGCACCATGAAGCCCTGGCCGTCATAATAGGAGATGCCGGCGAAGAGCAGCTTGAGGTCCGCTTCGCGCTGCAGCGTCCAGGTGGAGTTGCGCGAGAGCAGGTCGATCTCACCCTTTTGCAGCGCCGGGAACCGCGCCTCGGCCGAGAGCGGCACATACTCGACCTTGGCCGCGTCGCCGAGAACGGCCGCCGCCACCGCCTTGCAGAAGTCGACGTCGAAGCCGGCCCACTGGCCCTTGTCGTCCTTGGCCGAAAAACCGTCGAGCCCCTGGCTGACGCCGCATTTCAGCGTGCCGCGCGCCTTCACATCGGCCAGCGTGTCGGCATGGGCGAGGCCGGTCGCGAAAAGAACGCCGGCAGCCGCCAGCGCACATGCGAGCTTGTTCATGTGTCCCCCAAATGGAGCGAATGGATGCGGCGGCGTCAGAGTTCCGGCGCCTGCCGGATCACCACCTTGGTGCCCACGGGCACGCGGTTGTAGAGGTCCTGAATGTCGGCGTTCACCAGCCTGAAGCAACCCGACGAGACCGCCATGCCAATCGTGTCGGGCATGTTGGTGCCGTGGATGCGGTAAACCGTCTGGCCGAGATAGAGCGCGGCGGCGCCCATCGGGTTGCCGGGGCCGCCCGCCATGAAGCGCGGCAGGTAGGGCTGGCGCTGGATCATTTCCGGCGGCGGCGTCCAGTCCGGCCACTCGGCCTTGCGGCTCACCTTCTGCAGGCCGGACCACTGGAAGCCGTCGCGGCCGACGCCGATGCCATAGCGCAGCGCGCTCGACGGGCCGAGCACGAGATAAAGGAAGCGCTCATTGGTGTGGATGACGATGGTGCCCGGCGCCTCATTGTTGCGGAAGAACACCGGCTGGCGGCGGAACTGCGGATCGAGCTGCTCCTCCGCCGGCGAGGGCACATAACCGGGCTTTTCCGGCACATCGACGATCTGGTTGCTCAGGGTCGCCGGCGGCCGCATCTGGGCGCCGGCGGCGGAGATCGAAAGGGCCGCGGCGGCAACCGCCATGAGACCCGTCAGACGAAGGCGCATTTCCTATCCCTCTCAAGGCGTCGCCGGCCGCAGGCTTGTGCCAGCCTGTTGAGACGGCATGACGCGCCGTTCAGCCGCGTCACGCCCATCCCGGCGAGCAACGATTCAACGGTCGCTCCTGGAGCCGATCGAAAGGGGGAATTGCCTTCAAGTCAATTGCCAAGGCGCGCGGCCGCGCCGGATGCCGCGGGAGGGAGCGCGCGAAACGAACCGCGACGATCCGGCGGCGGCGCCCGAAATCCCCGCGCCGGCTCGCAGGTGCCGGCGCAAGGTGTCTTTACGTAAATCCCCGCGCCGTCTGGCGCAGGTGCCTCACGTGAACTCAGCGGAAATAGCTGCCCACGAGGGCTTCGAGCCGCTCCTGCTGACCGGAACGCGGCTGCGGGTCGAGCTTTTCCGAAGCCACGCGGGCGGCGATGCTGTCCAGCGACGCGCCCGGCGCGAGCATCGCCTTGTTTTCCGGCTTCTCCCAGCCGGCATAGCGCGCGTCGACCGCCTTCTGGAGCGCGCCGTCCTCGATCATGTCGGCGGCGACCAGAAGGGCACGGGCGCACACATCCATCGCCGCCGCATGGGCGATCACCAGGTCTTCCGGATCGATGGACTGACGGCGCACCTTGGCGTCGAAATTCGTGCCGCCGGTGGTGTAGCCGCCGGCGCGCAGGATTTCGTAGAAGGCGAGTGCCGTATCCTCGACATTGGTGGGGAACTGGTCGGTGTCCCAGCCCGACTGGGCGTCGCCCTTATTCATGTCGATCGAGCCGAACACGCCGAGCGCGGCGGCCATGGCGATCTCGTGCTCGAAACTGTGGCCGGCAAGGGTGGCGTGGTTGGCCTCGATGTTGAGCTTCACTTCCTTTTCGAGCCCGGCACGGCACAGGAGGCCGTACACCGTCGAGACATCGAAGTCGTACTGGTGCTTGGTCGGCTCCTGCGGCTTCGGCTCGATCAGGATCGTGCCCTTGAAGCCGATCTTATGCTTGTGTTCGACGACCATGTTGAGGAAGCGGCCGAGTTGATCCAGCTCGCGCTTCAGGTCCGTGTTGAGCAGGGTCTCGTAGCCCTCGCGGCCGCCCCACAGCACATAATTCTCGCCGCCGAGCTCATGGGTCACTTCCAGCACGTTCTTCACCTGCGCGGCGGCATAGGCGAACACGTCCGGGTCGGGATTGGTCGCGGCACCCGCCATGAAGCGGCGGTTGGAGAACAGGTTCGCCGTGCCCCAGAGCAGCTTGGTCTTCGAGGTCTCCATCTTGCGCGCGAAGATGTCGGCAATCGCCCGCACATTGGCGTTCGACTCGGTGAGCGTCGCGCCCTCCGGGGCGATGTCGCGGTCATGGAAAGCGAAGAACGGCACATCGAGGATGTTGAACAGCTCGAAGGCGATATCCGCCTTGGCGCGGGCGAGCGACATCTCGTCCGCGCCATGCATCCACGGCCGGAAGAACGTCTCGCCGCCGAACGGGTCGCCGCCCGGCCAGGTGAAGCTGTGCCAATAGGCGACGGCGAAGCGCAGATGGTCTTCCATCCGCTTGCCGAGCACCACGCGCTCCTTGTCGTACCAGCGGAAGCTGAACGGGTCGCGGCTTTCCGGGCCGGCATATTTGAGCGGCGCGGTGGTGGGGAAGAACCCGGTCGGGCTGGTCATGACGTCGCTCCCTTCAAGGCGGGGTACAGCGCCCGATAGCTGGCGTGCCGCTCCGCATAGGCTTTTTGCAGGTTGGGGGTGGGATGAATGGTCTCGATCCGGCGCGGCGGCAGGCACACGCTGGAGGGGGCCTCGCCGGTCGCCGCCATGCGGGCGAGCCGCGCCGCGCCGAAGGCCCCGCCCCGCTCGCCATCCTCGACGCGGTTGAGCGGCAGGCCGAGCACGTTCGCGAGCACGCCGATCCAGAAACGCGAGCGCGAGCCGCCACCGATGACGTCGGCCTGGTCGAGCCGGGTCCCGGCGGCGGCGAGCGCGTCGAGGCAGTCCTTGAAGGCGAAGGCGACGCCCTCCAGCACGGCCTGCGTCAGCGTCTCGCGCGAGGCGTCATGGTCGAGGCCGATGAAGGCGCCGCGGATGGCCGTGTCGTTGTGCGGCGTGCGCTCACCCGACAGATAGGGCAGGAACAGCGCCTTGGACGGCGCGGCGGGCGCCTCGCCGAGCGGCGCCAGCAGGTCGCCCGGCGCGATCTTCATCGCCTCGGACCACCAGCCGAGCGCCGAGGCCGCGGAGAGGATCACGCCCATCTGGTGCCAGGTCGCGGGAATGGCGTGGCAGAAGGCATGGACGCTGGACTGCGGGTTCGGCGCGTAACGGTCGGTGGTCGCCCAGAGCACGCCGGAGGTGCCAAGGGAGACGAAGGCATCGCCCGCGCCGATGGCACCCAGCCCCACCGCGCCGGCGGCATTGTCGCCCGCGCCGCCCGCCAGCACCGGCGGGGTCGCCATGCCCCAGCGCGCGGCCAGTTCGCCCTTGATGCGGCCGGCCGGCGCGCTCCCCTCGACGAGGCGCGGCATGTGATCGCGGGACAGGTCGGTCGCCGCGAGCGCGGCGTCCGACCAGTCGCGGCGGGCGACATCGAGCCACAACGTGCCCGCCGCATCCGACATTTCCTCGCCCA
>JAEZMI010000404.1 GCA_023414975.1 Pseudomonadota bacterium
GTCCGTCCCCGGCGACGCCACCGCGCCGGAAACCGCGGCGGCCGGCCCCGCCCCGCACGCGATCGCCGCGCCTCGGGCGGTGATCGAGCTGTTCACCAGCCAGGGCTGCTCCGCCTGCCCGCCCGCCGACAAGCTGCTGGGCGAACTCGCCGAGAAGCAGCCGGACGTGCTCGTCCTGTCGCTGTCCGTGGATTACTGGGATTATCTCGGCTGGAAGGACACGCTGGCCAAGCACGGCCATTCGCTGCGCCAGAAGGCCTATGCGAAGAAGCGCGGCGACAGCAAGATGTTCACCCCGCAGGTGGTGGTGAACGGCAGCGCCATGGCCATCGGTTCCGACCATGGCGGCATCGAGCATGCGCTGGCCAAGGCACCGCGCCCCTCCGTGCCGGTCACGGTCGAGAGCCGCGACGGCACGCTGCACGTCTCCGTCGGCCCGGCGGAGGGCGGATCGGCCCAGCTCGCGCCCGGCGAGGTCTGGCTTTGCCCGGTGGCGAGCCGCATGGATGTCGAGATCACCCGCGGCGAGAACGCGGGCAATCATGTGCTCTACCACAATGTGGTGCGCGGCTGGATCAAGCTCGGCGACTGGGATGGCCGGGCCGCAAGCTTCGAGACGCCGCTGAAGATTCCTCCGGAATTCAAGGCCGATCAGGTCGCGGTCATCGTGCAGTCCGGCGGCTTCAACGAACCCGGCCCCATCGTCGGGGCGACGCTGGCGCCGCTGAAGTAATCGCGCCGCGCCGGCATTCCCCACGGGCCCCGTGACGGGCGCAAAAGAAAAGGGCCGGCGCGAGCCGGCCCTGAGAGCAATTCGGGGATTAAACCTAGAACTAACGTCAGGCCGGTCCGCATCACGCCGCGGGGGGCTGGGGGGCTGGGAAACCGATGCGCTCTGCGTACCGGCCCGACGCTATGGTTGGACTATGAAGAGGCCGCTGGGCACCGTCGCGGCTGAATTCGGGCGGCGCTGTGTCCGTGGTTAACGAGGCCGTGAACGTTTTTTCTCGGATGTTGCATCAGGGCAACAGCTCGCGGCGCTTCCGCACCGCCGCCCTCGCCGGCCGCAAAAACCCCTCGCCCGGCTTGAACCGGGCGGCGGGCGGGACGATCATGACAGATGAATGAATGGCGCGCGGCCCTCGCGCGCGAACCGGGAGGACGCCCGTGGCGGACACCGATCCCATAAGCCTTACCGCCGGCCGCGAGGCGCGCGTCACCTTCGACCGGCGCGAGCTCGACCATATCCTCGATCTCTACGGCCGCATGGTCGCCCTCGGCGAATGGCGCGACTACGCCATCGATTTCGGCCGCGACCGGGCGGTGTTTTCCATCTTCCGCCGCGCCGCCGAGGTCCCGATCTACCGCATCGAGAAAGATCCGCGCCTCGCCCGCAAGCAGGGCGCCTACACGGTGGTGTCGCAGACCGGGCTCATCCTCAAGCGCGGGCACGAGCTTGCACGCGTGCTGCAGGTGTTGGAAAAGCCCCTGCGCGTGGTCAACTGAGCCACGCCCACACCCAAGCTCAAGCTCCAGCTTAAGCCCACGACCCGTCGCCACCGGAGAAAAGAATGCGCAGCCTCACCGTCGCCGCCACCCAGATGCGCTGCAGCTGGGAGATCGAGGCGAATATCGCCCGCGCCGAGGCGCTGGTGCGCGAGGCTGCCGGACGCGGGGCAACGCTGATCCTGCTGCAGGAACTGTTCGAGACCCCGTATTTCTGCCAGGACCAGCTGCACGAGTTCCTCGCCCTCGCCACGCCGCTGGAAGGCAATCGCCTCGTCGGCCATTTCGCGCGGCTGGCGAAAGAGCTCGGCGTCGTCCTGCCCGTCAGCTTCTTCGAGCGCGCCGGCCAGGCGCTGTTCAACTCCATCGCCATCGTCGATGCGGACGGGTCGGTGCGGGGCGTCTACCGCAAGAGCCACATCCCGGACGGTCCGGGCTACACCGAGAAGTTCTATTTCTCGCCGGGCGATACCGGCTTCAGGGTGTGGGACACGGCGGCCGGGCGCATCGGCGTCGGCATCTGCTGGGACCAGTGGTTCCCCGAATGCGCCCGCTCCATGGCGCTGATGGGCGCCGAGGTCCTGCTCTATCCCACCGCCATCGGCTCCGAGCCGCACGATTCCGGGCTGGAATCCTCCGCCCACTGGCAGCGCGTGATGCAGGGCCATGCGGGGGCCAATGTGATGCCGCTGCTCGCGTCGAATCGCGTCGGCACCGAACCCGGCCGCAATGGCACGCAGATCACCTTCTACGGCTCATCCTTCATCGCCGACCCGACCGGGGCGAAGGTGGCGGAAACGAGCCGCGACGGCGAGGAGGTCATCACCGCCACCTTCGATCTCGACGCCATCGCCCATCAGCGCCGCAGCTGGGGGCTGTTCCGCGACCGCCGGCCGGAGCTTTACGGCCCGCTGCTCACGCTGGACGGCCGCACCCCCGCGCGCGGAGCGGCCTGACCATGGCGGCGATCCTCACCAGCCTGCCCGCCGCCGACGGCTTCCGCATGCCCGCCGAGTGGGAACCCCATGCCGGGACCTGGATGATCTGGCCGGAGCGGCCGGATAACTGGCGCGACGGCGCCGCCCCGGCGCAGGCGGCGTTCGTCGCGGTCGCCAGCGCCATCGCCCGCTTCGAGCCGGTGACGATGCTGACATCGGCCGGCCAGTGGGCCCGCGCCCGCGCCGCGCTCCCCGCCGGCGTGCGGGTGGTGGAGGCCTCGTCGGACGATTCGTGGTGCCGCGACTGCGGAGCGACCTTCGTGACCAATGCCGCCGGTGCCATGCGCGCGGTGAACTGGCAGTTCAATGCCTGGGGCGGGCTCTACGCCCCCTGCGACAAGGACGAGCTGATCGCCGCCAAGATGGCGGAGATCGAGGGCACGCCGCGCTACGACGCGCCCCTGGTGCTGGAAGGCGGCTCGATCCATGTCGACGGCGAGGGCACGGTGCTCACCACCGAGGAATGCCTGCTCAACCCCAACCGCAACCCCTCGCTGACGCGCGAGGAGATCGAGCGGCATCTGTGCGACTATCTCGGCGCCTCGAAGGTCATCTGGCTCGGCGCCGGCCTGGTGGACGACGAGACCTCCGGCCATATCGACAACCTCGCCTGCTTCGTGCGGCCGGGCGTCGTTGCGCTGACCTGGTGCGACGACCCGTCGGACCCGCAGCACGCCATCTCGGTCGATGCCTATGAGCGCCTGTCCGGCCGCACGGACGCGCGCGGGCGCGGCATCGAGATCGTCAAGCTGCCGCTGCCCGGCCCGCTCTACCGCGCGCCGGAGGAAGCCATCCATGACGGCCCCACCGACAACGCCTATCAGCGCCACGCGCAGGAACGGCTCGGCGCCTCCTACGCCAATTTCTACCTCGGCAACGGCTTCGTGCTGATGCCGCTGCTCGACCCGCGCACGGATGATGAGGCCCGCACCATCCTCGCCGGACTTTTCCCGGACCGCGCGGTGATCGGCCTGCCGACCCGCGAGATCGTGCTGGGGGGTGGCAATATCCACTGCATCACCCAGCAGCAACCGGCGGGCCAAGCGCGCTGAAAAGGCGGGCTGACAAGGGGATCTGACAAAGACCGCCCGCGCCGTCAGCCGGCCCTCACCAGCCCGAGCTCGATCAGGCTCTGCGCCGTGGCGAGGATGGCTTCCTCCGCCGGGCGCGGGGTCCAGCCGAGCACGCGGTGCGCCTTGTCGTAGCGGCCCTCGCGCCGGCGGCCGAGTTGCGGCACGGCGGCGCGGGCCATGGGCAAAGCGAGGGCGGCGAGGCGCACCAGCGCATCCGGCAGTTCGACGCGCGGCACGCGCCGGGCGGAGACGCCGAGTTCGCGCCGCAGGAGCCGGGCGATGGCGGCGATGGAGAGGCTGCCGCCGGCCGTGGCAAGGAAGCGTTCCCCCGCCGCCGCCGGGTCGAGCATGGCCCTCACATGCAGGTCCGCGACATCGCGCACATCCACCACGCCGAAATGAATGCGCGGCATGGCCGGGATGCGTCCGTCGAGCAGCGCCTGCACCAGCGCCAGCGAGGTGGACAGGTCCGGCCCCAGCGCCGGGCCGAACACGCCGACGGGGTTGACCGCCGCGAGCTGCATGTTTCCGCCCTCGCGCGCCATGAAGTCCCACGCCGCGCGCTCGGCCAGCGTCTTCGAGGCCATGTAGGGCTGCACGTCCGGCGCCTCGGGCACGGTCCAGTCGGTCTCGTCATAGAGCGTCTTGTCGGGGCCTCGCCCCTCATGCCCATAGCCGATGGCGGCGAAGGACGAGGTGACGACGACCCGCTTCACGCCCGCGTCGCGCGCCGCGCGCAGCACGCGCAGCGCGCCCTCGCGGGCCGGCCGGATCAGGACCTGCGGATCATCCGGCACACCGGCGGGAAAGGGCGAGGCGACATGCAGGACATGGTCCATGCCCTCCACCGCGCGGGCCCAGCCGGCATCGTCCGTGAGATCGGCGGTAACGAAGGCGAGGCCGTCGCCGGGATCGCCGCCGCCGGTGCGCATCATCGCCAGCACGTCCGCGGCACGGCGCTTGTCGCGCAGGCTGGCGCGCACGCGGTGCCCGTCCGCCAGCAGCCGCAGAATGATATGGGCCGCGATGAAGCCGGACCCGCCCGTCACCAGAACCTGCGCCATGCCGCCGTCGCCCTCCCGTGATTCGCCGGCTGGACATCGTCGCCGTCGGTCGGAAGCTACGGGGCAAATGCGGCGGCGCGGGAGCCTTCCGTGTTTCACAAGCACGCGACAGGGCGCGAAACGGCGCGAAACGGCGCGAAAGCCCGGCCGGGGGCGCTCAGAGCGTGCCGAGAATGGACTGGGCGAGCCGCGCCACCGTCGCCACATGGGCGCGGCTCGCCTCATGGGCCGCCGCGCCGTCGCGGCGGGAGAGCGCGGCGTGCAGCGCCCGCATCTCCGCGATGGCGTCGGCATGGCGGCCCTTGGCGGCGATGGTCATGGAGCGCAGATGGTTGATGCGCGCATTCAGAGAGCGCACCACGTCCCAGGCCACTTCCTTGCCGGCGGCAAGGAACAGCTTCTCGTAGAATTCCGTCGTGCGGCGCAGCACCTCGCGCGGGCTGTCGGCCCGGAAGGCGGCGTCGATCTCATCGACCACCGCGCCAAGGGCGGCGATGTCGGCCGCGCTGGCGGTGAGCGCGCAGGCGCGCGCCGCCTCGCTCTCCAGCAGGGCGCGTATCTCGTAGATCTGCGCCGCCTGCTTCGGGTCGGGCCGCGTCACCGCCGGGCCCTGATGGGGAATGGTCTCCACCAGCCCCTCGGCTTCGAGATGGCGCAGCACCTCGCGCACCACGCTGCGGCTCACCCCCAGCCGCTCGCACAGCGTGCGCTCGACCAGCCGCTCGCCGGGCTTGAAGCGGAAATCGAGAATGGCATCGCGCATTTTTTCGAGCGTCAGGCTGCGCAGCGTGGTCACGCTCCGCTCGATCCGCATCTCCTCGCCCGCCCTGATCGGTTCCGCCGTCGCCATGCGTGTCTCCGTTTCCCACCCACTTGTGGCCCGCGCGGCGCGGGATGACAATTGACTCGATGATCTTATGGAATACCATAATACGAAATGTGACGCGCTGGCCTGTCCGCCGGGGCATCGTCAGGCTTACTGACCGGAAAACATCATGCCGCTTCAGCTCCGTAAGATCGTCACCTATGCGGAAACCACGCTGATCGAGGGCGGCCGAGCGGCCCCGGTGCCGTTGCGCCTGTTCGCGGCGGCCGCGGTGCTGACCAACCCGTGGGCCGGACGCGGCTTCGTCGAGGACCTGAAGCCGGAAATCCACGACGTCGCTCCCCAGCTCGGGGCGCTGCTGACCGACGAGGTGCTGAAGCTCACCGGCGGCGGCGCGGTGGTGGAAGGCTACGGCAAGGCGGCGATCGTCGGCACCTCGGGTGAGGTGGAGCACGCCTCGGCCCTCATCCACACGCTGCGCTTCGGCAATCATTACCGCAAGGCGGTGGGCGCCAAGAGCTATCTCGCCTTCACCAATACGCGCGGCGGGCCGAACACCCCGGTCGTCATCCCGCTAATGGACAAGCTGGATGAGGGCCGCCGCTCGCATTACCTCACCATCCAGTTTTCAATCCTCGACGCGCCGGCGCCGGATGAGATCGTCGTCGCGCTGGGCGCCTCGATCGGCGGGCGCCCGCACCACCGCATCGGCAACCGCTATCTCGATCTGGAAGAGCTCGGTTCCACCCAGGGTCTCGACGCCGGCCAGGCCCCGGGCGCCCAGAATGGCTGAGACGCGCACCCTCGACTATACCGGTCGCGACGGGCGCCCGGCCCGGCTGCATTTCCGCCGCGCGGGTGTGGCCGGCGCCCTGCCCGTCGTGCTGATCCATGGCGTCGGCCTGTCGCACGCGGCCTGGGAGCCGCAGATCGCGGCGCTCGCCGCGCGCCATGACGTGATCGCCCTCGACATGCCCGGCCATGGCGGCTCCTCCCAGCCGCCGGAGGATGCGCGCCTTTCCGATTACGCCGACCATGTCATCGCCCTGCTCGACGCTCTCGGCCTTCCCGCCGCCGTCGTGATCGGCCATTCCATGGGCGCGCTGGTGGCGCTGGAGACCGCGCTTGCCCACCCCTCCCGCGTGCTGGGCGTCGCCGCGCTCAACGCCGTGTTCTGCCGCACCGACGAACAGCGCGCCGCCGTGCTCGCCCGCGCGCAAAGCCTCTCCGAGGCTGGTGCCGGCGCCGCGCATGAGGCGGCGGTGGCCCGCTGGTTCGGCACGCCGGTGCCGGCGGAGCTTGAGGCCGCCGCGGCGCTGGTCACGACCCTGCTCGCCCAAGGCGATCCGGTCGGCTATGCCCGCACCTACGCGCTGTTCGCCGCCTCCGACGCCGCCCATCGCGACCGTCTCGCCGGGCTTGCCGTGCCCGCCCTCTTCATGACCGGCGATGGCGACCCGAACTCGACGCCGGAGATGTCGCGCGCCATGGCCCGCCTTGCCCCGCAGGGACGTGCCGAGGTGCTGCCCGGCGCGCGGCACATGATGAACCTCACCCATCCGGAGACGGTGAATGCCCGCCTCCTCGCCTTCATCGACGAGGTGGAGCGCAGCCGCGCCGTGGCCGCGCCGGCTTTGGACGTCAAGGCGTTCCGGCAGGCGCTGGGCAGCTTCCTCACCGGGGTCACCGTGGTGACGACGCGCGACGCGGCGGGAGACATGCGCGGTTTCACCGCCAATTCCTTCACCTCCGTGTCGCTCGATCCGCCGCTGATCCTGGTCTGCATCGCCAGGACCGCGTCGAGCTTTCCGGTGTTTTCCGCCGCCGACAACTTCGCCGTGTCCATCCTCGCGGCGGCGCAGAAGGACGTATCGGCGCTGTTCGCCTCGAAGTCGCCCGACAAGTTCGCCCACGCGCCGTGGCATCTCGGCCCGGCCGGCAGTCCGGTGATCGCGGGCGCGGCGGCCTGGTTCGACTGCACCCGCCACCAACTGGTGGAAGCGGGCGACCATGTCATCCTCATCGGCCGCGTCGAAGGCTTCGGCAGCGAGGATGCCGCCCCGCTCGGCTATTGCCGCGGCGCCTATGTCGATTTCGGTCTGGGCGAACAGGCACTGGCGAAGCGCGACGAGCCCGCCCGCGTCGGCGCCCTCCTGGAATCCGACGGCGCGCTCCTGTTCGTCGAGGATGGCGCGGGCCGCCTGAGCCTGCCGGTCGGCGCCTGCCTGGAGCCTGCCAGCAACCCGAAAAGCCTGCGCGGCGCCCTGGCCCGGCTCGGCGTCGAGGGGCACCTGTCCTTCCTGTTCGCGGTGTTCGAGACCCCGCCGACCACCCCGCAGGCCCCGCCCACCGTCTCGATCTATTACCGCGGCACCTTTGCCGGGACCCCGCGCGTCGAGGCCGACGCCCGGCTGGTGCCGCTCGACGCCATCGCCTTCGAACGTCTGCCGGACGACGCAACCCGCGCCATGGTGGCGCGCTATGTGCAGGAGCGGCGCGAGGATGCCTTCGGCATCTATGTCGGCGATGCCGAGCGCGGCCAGGTCCATCCGCTGGCCCGCCGATCCGCGCACGACCCTGCCTGAACAAGCACCGGGATCTCCGCCATGAAGTTTTCCCTCTTCGTCCATATGGAGCGCTTCGATCCCGCCATCGCGCACCGCCAGCTCTTCGACGAGCTGGAGGAACTCACGCTGATCGCCGAGGCCGCCGGCTTCGAGACGGTATGGATCGGCGAGCACCATGCGATGGAGTTCACCATCGCGCCGAATCCGTTCATCCAGCTCGCCCATCTCGCGGCGAAAACCTCCACCATCCGCGTGGGCACCGGCAATGTGATCGCGCCCTTCTGGCACCCCATCCGTCTCGCCGGAGAGGCGGCGATGATGGATGTGGCAAGCCGGGGCCGGCTGGATCTCGGCGTCGCCCGCGGGGCCTACATGTTCGAATATGAGCGGCTGCTGCCCGGCCTCGACGCCATGGGCGCGGGGCTGCGCATGCGCGAGCTGGTGCCGGCGGTGCAGAAGCTCTGGGCCGGCGACTACGCCCATCAGGGACAGTTCTGGAACTTCCCCACCTCCACCGCCATGCCCAAGCCCGTGCAGGCCGGCGGCCCGCCGATCTGGATCGCCGCGCGGGACCCGAACAGCCACGATTTCGCGCTCGCCCATGGCTGCAACGTGCAGGTGACGCCGCTTGCCTCGGGCGATGGCGAGGTGGCGACCCTGATGCAGCGCTTCACCACCGCCGTCGCCGACCACCCCGAGGTGCCGCGTCCCAAGATCATGCTGCTGCAGCACACGTTCGTGGCCGACAGCGCGGCCGAGACCGAGCAGCTCGCCGACGATCTCTCCGCCTGGTACGGCCTGTTCGGTGCCTGGTTCGCCAATAAGCGCCCCATCCATCAGGGCTTCATGGCCCCCCTTTCCCCGGAGGAGCGTGCGAGCGTGCCGCACTACGCGCCCGATGTGGTGCGCAAAAATCTCGTCATCGGCCAGCCGGACGAAGTGATTAGTCGACTTAAGGGTTACGAAGAACTGGGCTTCGACCAGTTCTCCATCTGGATCGACGCCGGCATCAGCCATGCGCGCAAGAGAAAGTCTCTGGAGCTGTTCATCCGCGAGGTGATGCCCGCCTTCGGATCGGCCGCCTCCGCGGCGGCGTGAGGGGACTATGACGATGATCCCGCCACCAGCCTTCTGCGTCCTTCGAGGCCCGAGCTTTGCTCGGGCACCTCAGGATGACGACCGACCCCGTTCGGCGCCGTCCCTCGTCATGCTGAGGTGTCGGCCGCAGGCCGGCGTTGAGGCACGCAGGCCCGCTTTCCATCTGGCGCCGAAGGATCCTCGATGACCGCCCTGCGCGACGATTTCCGGCTCTATATCGACGGCGCCTTCGTGGCGGGCGGGGCGCGATTCGAGAGCCTCGATCCGGCCACCGGCCAGCCCTGGGCGGTGATGCCCGCGGCCACCGCCGAGAATGTGAACCGCGCCGTCGAGGCCGCCCACCGCGCTTTCGACGCGCCGGAATGGGCGAACCTCACCGCCACCCAGCGCGGCAAGCTGCTGATGAAGCTTGGCGATCTCGTCGCCGCCCATGCGCCGGAACTTGCCGAGCTGGAAACCCGCGACACCGGCAAGATCATCCGCGAGACGCGGGCGCAAATCGGCTATGTCGCCGAGTATTACCGCTATTTCGGCGGCCTCGCCGACAAGGTGGAAGGCGCGCATCTGCCCGTCGACAAGCCGGACATGGAAGCCTGGCTGCGGCGCGAGCCGATCGGCGTCGTCGCCGCCGTCGTGCCGTGGAACTCGCAGCTTTTCCTCTCGGCGGTGAAGCTCGGCCCGGCGCTGGCGGCGGGCTGCACCGTGGTGCTGAAGGCCTCGGAGGAAGGCCCCGCGCCGCTGCTCGCCTTCGCCCGGCTGGTGCACGAGGCGGGATTCCCGGCCGGCGTCGTCAACATCCTCACCGGCTTCGGCGAGGAATGCGGCAAGACGCTCACCGCCCACAAGCTGGTCTCCCGCGTCGCCTTCACCGGCGGGCCGTCCACCGCCCGCCACGTGGTGCGCAACACGGCGGAGAACCTCGCCTATACGACGCTGGAACTCGGCGGCAAGTCGCCGGTGCTGGTCTTCGCCGACGCCGATCTCGACAGCGCGGCCAATGCCATCGTCGCCGGCATCTTCGCCGCCTCGGGCCAGAGCTGCGTCGCCGGCTCGCGCCTGTTCGTCGAGGAGAGCGTGCGCGAGAAGCTGCTGGCCATCCTCACCGAGAAGGCCCGCCGCATCCGCATCGGCGATCCGCAGGACCCGGCAACGGAGATGGGCCCGCTCGCCACCGTCCGCCAGCTCGCCCATATCGAGCAAGTGGTGGCCGCGAGCCTTGCCGCCGGCGCCACCCTCGTCACCGGCGGCACCCGCGCTCAAGGGTACTTAGCCGGCAATTATTACGCGCCGACTATTCTCGCCTGCGCTGGCAATGAGGTGCCCTGCGCGGCCGAGGAGCTGTTCGGCCCGGTACTCAGCGTCATTTCCTTCACGGATGAGGCGGACGCCATCGCCAAGGCCAATGACAGCCCGTTCGGCCTCGCCTCCGGCGTCTTCACCCGCGATCTCACCCGCGCCCACCGGCTGATCCGCAGATTGCGCGCCGGCATCGTCTGGGTGAACACCTACCGCGCCGTCTCCCCCATCGTGCCCTTTGGCGGCTATGGCCAATCGGGCCTCGGGCGCGAAGGCGGGGCGGAATCGATCCGCGACTACACCCGCACCAAGTCGGTCTGGCTGCGCACTTCCGACGCGCCGATCGACGATCCCTTCGTGATGCGCTGAAGGCAGGCCCGATGATCTATGAGATGCGTACCTACCGGCTGAAGACGGGCGCGGTTCCGGCCTATGTGAAGCTCGTCGCCGAGGAGGGGATCACCGTCCAGAAGAGCCATCTGGGCAACCTCGTCGGCTATTTCACCAGCGAGATCGGCCCGCTCAACGAGATCGTCCACATCTGGGCCTATGCCAGCCTCGACGACCGCGCCGCCCGCCGTGCCCGGCTCAACGCCGATCCCGCCTGGCAGGTGTTCCTGCCGAAGATCCAGGCGCTGATCGAGACCATGGAGAACAAGATTCTCCTGCCGACCACCTTCTCGCCGCTCGGCTGAGAGCGTCGTCCGCCTTGCGGAGGGATGAGGCTCGCGCGACCCGATCGGCCTGCGATGCAGGCTCCAACCCTGGGAAGCTGCCATTCCTTCCGCGCGAAGGAATGGTGCGGGTGGTCGGACTCGAACCGACACTCTGTCACCAGAAACGGATTTTGAGTCCGCCGCGTCTACCGGTTCCGCCACACCCGCCAAACCGGCGCGGACTATAATCGCCCGCGCCACTGGAGCAAGCACCTTGCCGGCAAGAACATTGCCCGCAGGCCTCGTGCCGGAAAGCATGCGCAACCTTCACGGCGCCGGCTTGCAGGTGCCGAAGGAGGTCATGACCTTGTCGTTCGACACGATGGTCAGCGACACGCCGGGCTCCGAGCGCGAGAGCTGCATGACCCAGCCGACCAGCCCGTCCATGCCCTGAAGCGTGATGTTGTCGCCGGCGCTCGCGGCGGTGACGATCTCGCTGATATGCGGCAGGCCGCTGTCGGAGACGCTGGCGATGATACGCTTGGGGTAATGCACCAGCACCCGCGCCGGCAGGTCGACGGTGCCGAGTTCCTGGTCCGGGCCGCAGCCCCCGGCCTGGCAGACGAAGACCTTGGTGAAGGTGCAGTCGGCGGGGGGCGGCAGGGCGGGCACCATGGCGCCGGGCGCGGCGGCATCGGCCGGTGCCGGCGGAGCGGCTGCCGCGTCGGCGGGGGGAGCCGGCGGGGCGGGGG
>JAEZMI010000426.1 GCA_023414975.1 Pseudomonadota bacterium
ACCGGCTACGCCACGCTCTATGGCGACATGAACGGCGGCTACAACCCGATCAAGGACCTCTACAAATCCCAGGTCTTCCGCCTTTGCCGCCTGCGCAACCGCTGGAAGCCGGCGCATGCGCTGGGGCCGGACGGGCCGGTGATGCCGGACAACATCATCACCAAGCCGCCGACGGCGGAGCTGCGCGAGAACCAGAAGGACGAGGACAGCCTGCCGCCTTACGAGGTGCTGGACGCCATCCTCGAGCGCCTTGTCGAGCGCGAGCTGCCGGTCGCCGAGATCGTCGCTCAGGGTTATGACGCGGCGCTTGTCGCCCGCGTGGAGCGGATGCTGAACATCGCCGAGTACAAGCGCCGCCAGGCCGCGCCCGGCGTGAAGGTGACGCCGCGCAATTTCGGCCGCGACAGGCGGTACCCCATAACCAACCGATTCCGCGAAACCGCCTGAGCGCCATGGCTCCCATCCTTCGCTTCGCCCCGTCGCCGACGGGGCTGCTGCATGTGGGCAACGCCCGCACCGCGCTTTACAACGCGCTCTACGCCGGGCGCGAGGGCGGGACCTTCATCCTGCGCTACGATGACACCGATACGGCGCGCTCGACCGAGGCGTTTGCCGAGGCCATCGCGCGGGACATCGGCTGGCTTGGCCTGAGGCCGGACCGTGTCGAGCATCAGTCGCGCCGTCTCGACCGCTACGACGCCGCCATCGAGCGGCTGCAGGCGGCCGGGCGGCTCTACGCGGCCTATGAGACCGAAGAAGAGCTGGAAACCCGCCGCCTCTCCCGCCGCCGCCGGGGCCTGCCGCCGATCTATGACCGGGCGGCGCTCAAGCTCTCGGACGAGGATCGCGCGCGGCTGGAGGCCCAAGGACGCCGCCCGCACTGGCGCTTCCGGCTCGATGGCCGCAAGGTGCTCTGGACAGACCTGGTGCGCGGCGAGCAGGCCGTGGACACCGCCGCGCTGTCCGACCCGGTGCTGGTGCGTGCTGATGGCAGCTATCTCTACACGCTGACCTCCGTGGTGGACGACATCGAGATGGGCGTCACCCATGTCGTGCGGGGCGAGGACCATGTCACCAATACCGGCGTGCAGATCGAGATCATCGAGGCCCTTGGCGGGCGCGTGCCGGTGTTCGGCCATCACAACCTGCTGACGCTGCCGAGCGGGGAGGGGCTGTCGAAGCGCCTCGGCCATCTCTCGCTCGCCGCCTTGCGCGAGGAGGGGCAGGAGGCGCTGGCGGTGGCCGCGCTCGCCGTGCTCACGGGCACCTCGCTCGCGGTGGAGCCGGTGGCGAGCCTCGACGCGTTGGCCGCGCGCATCGACTTCTCCAAGATTTCGCGCGCGCCCGCCCGCTTCGACCCCGCCGATCTCGACATGCTCACGGCGCAGACCCTCCACGGGCTGCCCTACGCGGCGGTGGCCGACCGGCTGGCGGCATCGGGCACGGGCGGCGGCGAGGCGTTCTGGCTGGCCGTGCGCGGCAACCTCACGCGGCTGGCGGACGCCGCCCGCTGGTGGCGCGTCGTGGCGGAGCCGCTCGCGCCGGTTATCGCCCCGGAAGATGCCGGTTTTCTCGCGCAGGCGGCGGAGCTTCTGCCGCCGGAGCCGTGGGATGAGAACGTCTACGCCGCGTTCCTCGCGGCGGTGAAGCCCGCCAGCGGGCGCGCCGGCAAGGCGCTATTCCACCCGCTTCGCCTGGCACTTACGGGGGCCTCCAGCGGACCGGAACTCAAGGCGCTGCTGCCGCTGATCGGCCGTTCGCGAGCCGAAGCGCGCCTCAGGGGCGAGACGGCCTGAGGCTGGCCCCCGGTCGCATCACAACGTCATGGCCGGGCTTGGCCCGGCCATCCACGACTTTCTGTCGTGCACGACGCAAGTCGTGGATCTCCCGGCCGAGCCGGGGGATGACGTTTGTTCGTCGTGGCGGAGGTAACTACGGCTTCTTCGCCGCGGCGGCCGGTGTGGCCGGGCGGGGCTGAGCCATTTCGCGCGAGGCATCCTCGGTGACGACGATGTCACCCTTGCGCAGGGTCGGGTCTTCTTCCTGGCTCAGCGCCTGCGCCCAGCTCATGCCCGCCGGGCGGCAGGAGCAGGCGGCAACGAATTGTTTCTTATACAGCAAGGCGTTAGGCAGCGACATATAGGGCTGGCCATTGGTGCCGACCGCCTGCTCGATATCCTCGCCCGGGTTGCGATAGGCGAAAAGGCGCGCCTCCGTGCCGGGGCACTGACGCTGGCACTGGGCCTCGTCCGAGCCGAACCGCGCGGGCGTCGCGGCGAAGGAGACCGGGAAGAAGAAGCCGTCGCAGGTGCGCACGCACACCGTGCGGTACGTGGACACCTTCGGCATTTCCAGCGGCTGCACGTCGAGCGGGCCCGCTTCCTCTTCCATGTTGCGCGGCACGCCGAACAATTGCTCGAACAGGTTGCGCGGGGCGCGGCGCTGCGGCGCATTGCCGTAGCCGCCCTGCGGCTGGCCGAGCGCGGCCTGGTACTGGGCGCCGCAATTGTTCTGGGCGAGGGCATAGACGAGCTGGCGGCGCTGCTCTTCCGTGCCGCTCTGGTCGCCGCGGGCCTGCATCATGGTGCGGTCGAGCTGGCTGCGGGTCTGGGCGATCCGCCGGTTCAGCCCGTCGCATTGCGGGGGCAGCTGCGGCTGGAAGATGAGGAAGCCGCGCTTGTCGCAGCCGAGCTGGCGGCCCTGCGCCGTGAGATCGGCAAGTGCCTGCTGAAGCTGGGAAATCTGCGCGCCGGCATTGGACTGACCGCCGCCGCCGCCGCCGCGGTCGAGCGCGGCGAGCTGCCCCTCCAGCCGGATACAGACCGACCGGTCGGCGGGGGGCGCGCCGTCGATCGCGCCGGGCGGCATGTCCTGCGCGAGGACGCTGCCGGCGAGCACCGTGAGGGCGGCCATGGGGCCGAGCACGGCCGTCAACACGGCGCGCGGGCGGGGGAATCGCAGCATCATCAGCTATGTCGTTTCACTTCTGGCTTGCGGCTGTGTGCCGGAATCGGGAGCGAAGGGCAATGAGCATGGCGAGCTTGTCGAAATTTTGAAGCGCGGCCGCCCTTAACCATCCGCGCCGCTTTACCGGCGCGCCCGGCACCCCATATGGGCGGTGACATTGTGCCGGAGTGGATCGTCCATGAAGCCTCGCGCCGCCTTCCTGCTCGCTGCCGCCCTGGGGCTCGGCCTTGCCGCGTCCGCGCCCGCCATGGCCCAGGAGCCGGACCTGATCTTCAAGAAATCAACGGTTTGGAAGTTCCTCACGCCGGACGACAAACTCGCCACCTATGGCATTGACGACCCGGTCGTCGAGGGGGTGGCGTGCCATTATACCGTTCCGGAGAAGGGTGGCGTGAAGGGGATGGTGGGGATCGCCGAGGAGGTGTCGGACATTTCCATCGCCTGCCGGCAGATCGGGCCCATCGCCTTCAAGGGCAAGTTCGAGCAGGGCGACGTGGTCTACCGCGAGAGCCGGTCGCTGATCTTCAAGAAGATGCAGATCGTGCGCGGCTGCGACGTGAAGCGTAACGTGCTGGTTTATCTCGTCTATTCCGACAAACTGATCGACGGCAGCCCGAAGAATTCGACCTCCACCGTGCCGATCATGCCCTGGGGCGCGACCAATGAGGCGCCCCGATGCGCGGATTTCGTGAAATGAAGAAGCCGGCCTGAAGGCGCCCCTCGCGGTTGCCGGGGGCAGTCCTTCGGGGCCGGCTCACATGCCGCACAAGAGTGGCTAGTCAGTGCAGTGAGGTGGACGATCAGGCCGATGTGTATCGATCAGGCCGGCGAAACCTGACGTCCACCCGGCGTCACGTCTGCGCGGCGTCACTTGGTGCAGGTGATCGCCACCGTCTCGGCGCAGCCGGCGCCATAGCAGGCGGTGCGTACCGGCGCGGTGCCGATGGCGCTCACCGTCGCATCGGACTTCACCTTGCCGAAGCCGGTGGCGCGCTCGAAATCGTGCACGCGGCACCAGGCATCCGCCATCGCCTGCCCGCAGGCCGCGCCCGAGGCGACGCAGGCGTCGATTCCATAGCCGTCGGAGCTGTCGACGATGAAGATCTCGCGCACCGGCTCGGCGGCCAGCGCGAGGCCCGGTACGGCGACGAGGGTGGCGGCGAGGAGGGCGGAGCGCAGGCGCGGGGAGACGGTGGTGAACATGGGGGATGTCTGCTGCTGATGACGTTGCGTGGCGCGAGCCGGACGGCTCGGCTACAGAACGCGACTGTGGCGAAAAGGTTTGAAGCGAGCCTTAATGTTTTCTCTTTTTCGGCGCGGCGCCGCCCCGTGGGCCGCCCCGTGGGCCGCTTCGTCGGGCCATCTCGTCGGCCCCAGGCAGGGCGCGGGAGATAGCGCCGGCCGGCGCGGGGCGTCAACCGTCCGGCAGCCGACGATCCTCTTTGCGCCGGCCGCTGTGCCTATTTGCCCACACATGCTTGCGCGAGGCTGTCGGCTTGCGCGAGGCTTTCATATCTGACGCCTCGACGGCGGCAGTGGCTTTCGCGTCTGCCGCCTTGACGGCGCAGCCTTTCACGTCTGCCGCCTTGACGGCGGCAGGCAAACCCGCGACAGACGCGGCACCCGGCGCGAGAGCGCGCGGAAAACGCTGAACGCCGTTCCCGAAAAAGCGGGTGCGCGCGACGACCCGGAAGGCTGCAGAGATGACCGACGCAAAGGCCGCGCTGCCCGAGCTGAAACTCTACAACACGCTCACCCGCGCCAAGGAGGCTTTCGCGCCCTTGGACCCGGCGCTGGTGCGCATGTATGTCTGCGGCCCCACGGTTTATGACTACGCGCATATCGGCAATGCGCGGCCGGTGATCGTTTTCGATCTGCTCTACCGCGTGCTGCGCCATCTCTATGGCGCGGACCATGTGAAATATGTCCGCAACATCACCGACGTGGACGACAAGATCAACGCGCGGGCGGCGAGCGAATATCCCGGCCTCGACCTCAACGCCGCCATCGCCAAGGTGACCTTCGCCACCGAGGCGCAGTTCCACGACGACCTCGAAGCGCTGGGCGTGCTGCACCCGGATGTCGAACCGCGCGCGACCGAGCACATCGCCGAGATGCGCACGCTGATCGAGCGCCTCGTCGCCTCGGGCCACGCCTATGTCGCCGAGGACCATGTGCTGTTCTCCGTGCCCTCCATGCCGGAATACGGCCAGCTCTCGCGCCGCCCGCTCGACGACATGATCGCCGGCGCGCGCGTCGACGTGGCGCCCTACAAGCAGGACGCCATGGACTTCGTGCTGTGGAAACCCTCGAAGCCCGGCGAGCCGGGCTGGCCCTCGCCCGCCGGCATCGCGGTTAACGGGCGCCCCGGCTGGCACATCGAATGCTCCGCCATGAGCTGGAAGCATCTCGGCGAGACCTTCGACATCCACGGCGGCGGCATCGACCTCGTCTTCCCGCACCATGAGAACGAGGTCGCGCAGTCGCGCTGCGCCTTCCACTCGGGCCTGATGGCCAAGGTGTGGATGCATAACGGCTTCCTGCAGGTGGAAGGGGAGAAGATGTCGAAGTCGCTCGGCAACTTCACCACCATCCGCGACCTGCTGAACGACTGGCCGGGCGACGTGCTGCGGCTCAACATGCTCCGCACCCATTACCGCCAGCCGATCGACTGGACGGTGAAGGGGCTGGAGGAGAGCGCGAAGCCGCTGGAGCAGTGGTTCGACGCCGCGGCGGACGACGCTTACCCGCGCCCCGCATCCGCCGTGCTGGAGGCGCTGGCGGATGATCTCAACACGCCGAAGGCCATCGCCGAGATGCACGGCCTGAAGGACCACGCCGGCAAGAAGGCGCTGGCGGGCACGCTCGCCTTCCTCGGCTTCACGCCCGGCCCGCTGCGCGACTGGTCCGCCGCCCGCGCCCCGGCGCTCGCCATCTCCGCCGCTGACATCGAGGCGCGCATCGCCGAACGAATCGAGGCGCGCCGCAACCGCGACTGGGCGGCCTCCGACCGCATCCGCGACGAACTCCTCGCCCTGGGCGTCGCGGTGAAGGACAACAAGGACGGCACGACGAGCTGGGAGCCGAAGCGGTGAGCGCGGGGAAGGCGCCCGCCGCCGCGCTGCGGCCCTTCCTGCCGGCGGACACGCCGGTGCTCGCCGCCATCATGCGGGAAGCCATCTTCGCGCTCACGGGCGAGGATTATGACGAGGACCAGCAGGAAGCCTGGGCGGCGGCGGCCGATGACGAGGCGGCGCTCGCCGCGCGCCTCGGTGCCGCGCTGACGCTGGTGGCGACGCGCGCGGGCGAGCCGGTCGGCTTTCTCGCGCTCGCCGACAACAAGCTCATCGATCTGCTCTACGTTCACCCCGAGGTGGCGGGCGAGGGCGTCGGCGCGCTGCTGTGCGAGGCAGCGGAAAAGCTCGCCGCCTCGCGCGGCGCGACGAGCCTGACGGTGGATGCCAGCGACACCGCGCTGGGCTTCTTCCAGAAGCGCGGCTTCGTGCCCAAGAGCCGCAACACCGTGCCGCGCGCCGGGGTGTGGCTCGGCAACACGACGATGGAGAAGCTGCTGAGCGCGGGCGACGCCCCGCTCCACTGAGCAGGCGGGCGCCCGCGGCGTGAGCACCGCGCGACGGTTCCCGTTTCCCGGACAAGCGGCACGGGGCGCCGCGCTGATCCGGGACCCAGGGGAGATTCCGCGCAGCGGCGTTGCTGGGGCCGTCCCCGAGGAAGCGCCTTCGGCGAGTCCTTGCGCTGGGTCCCGGCTCGCCTTCCGCTGACGCTGCAGGCGTCCGGGACACGGGGTTGCCG
>JAEZMI010000427.1 GCA_023414975.1 Pseudomonadota bacterium
TGTCTGGCGCGTCGAGCAGGCTGACCGTGCTGCAGTGATCGCCGATGGCGCAAATTATTTCGGCGCGCTGCGGCAGGCTCTCCTCCAGGCGCGCGAGACGATCCATATCGCCGGCTGGGACCTCGACAGCCGTATGAAGCTGGTGGGGCCGAAGGGAAGCGCCGATGACGGGCTGCCGGAGACGCTCGCGGCCTTTCTTACCGCATTGGTCGCCCGCAACCCCCGTCTGCGGGTGCGCCTGCTGCTGTGGGACTACTCCGTGCTCTTTGCCTTTGAGCGCGAGCTCACGCCGATCTATTCCTTCCTCTGGTCCACCCCGCCGCAGATCGAGCTGTGCCTTGACGATTCGTTGCCGCTCGGCGCCTCGCACCACCAGAAGATCGTGGTGATCGATGATGCCATGGCATTTTCCGGAGGGCTGGACATTACGCGGCGCCGTTGGGACACCAGCGACCACCTGCCGAACGATCCCCGCCGCATCGACCCGACGGGGGCCGAATATGCCCCGTTCCACGATGTTCAGATGGCGGTTGACGGCCCCGCCGCCGCGGCCATCGGGCGCCTGTTCCGCGACCGCTGGAAGCGCGCGGCCTGCGAGCGGTTGCCGCAGCGGCGCCGGCGCGTTACCGCAGATCGATGGCCGCAGGGGCTGGAGCCGGACTTTCGCGACGTCGGAATCGGCATCTCCCGGACCTTGCCGCCCTTCGAATCCGAGCCTGAAGTGCGTGAGGTCGAGGCGCTTTTCTTCGACATGATCGACAGCGCGGAGCGCCAGCTTTACATCGAGAACCAGTTCTTCACCTGCGAACGCTTTACCGAGCGGCTGATCGCGCGTCTCAGAGAGCGGCCGGAACTGGAAGCGGTGGTGGTCGTGCCGCAAGGCTACCGCAGCTGGTTCGAGCACCAGTCCATGGGCGCCGGGCGCGCCCGCGTGCTCCAGCGCTTCGACGCTTCGGGCGTTGCCGACCGGGTCCGCTTCGTTTTCCCGCAGGTCGAGGGCGAGGGCACCAACGTGCCGGTCATGGTGCATTCCAAGGTCACCATCGTCGACGACCGCCTGCTCCGGATCGGCTCGGCCAATCTGTGCAACCGCTCCATGGGGTTCGACAGCGAGTGCGACCTCGTCATCGATGCGGATGAGGGGCGCGAGCGCGCGGATGTCGCCCGTGTGCGCAACCGGCTGCTGGGCGAACATCTCGGCCTTTCGCCGGAGGAGGTCGAGTCGTGGCTGGAGCGTTCCGGCTCCCTTCTTGCGGTGGTCGATGGCGCGGCGCATACGAGTGGGCGGCGTCTCGTCCCGGTGCCGCGCGAGAGCGAGGCCGAGATGCTGATCGGCATCGATTCCCTCGCCGATCCTGTTGAGCCCATCTATGAGGAGCGGCCGGAGGAGGCCGCCCGCAACCCGGGAAAGCGCTGGCTGATCGCGCTGGGTGTCGCTGCTGTAGTCATCGCGGGCCTGCTCACCGCCTGGGCCTATTCCCCGCTCTCCGAGCCGGAACGCATCATCTCCGCCATGGACAGCATCGCGGACCGGCCGTGGGCGCCGGCGTTCATGATCGGGGTCTTCATCGTCGCCGGTTTCCTGGTCTTCCCGGTCTCGGTGCTCATCGTGGCTACGGTGGCCCTGTTCGGTGGTTGGCTGGGGGCGGTCATTGCCGGAATCGGGGCCATGGCGAGCGCACTGGCCACCTATGGCGTCGGTCGCCGACTTGGCTCCGGGCTCGTGCGCCGCTTTATCGGCCCGCGGATCAATCGCATTCGACGCCGTCTTACCGAGCGGGGTGTCCTTGCGGTGGCTACGGTCCGGATGGTGCCCGTTGCGCCGTTCACCGTGGTCAATCTCGTGGCCGGGGCGGGCGGCGTTCGCTTGCTCGACTACACGGCGGGCACTGCGCTCGGTCTGCTGCCCGGCCTCATCGTACTGACCGCCCTCGGCCGTCAGATCGTGGACGTCGTCAGCCAGCCGACGCTTGGGAGCGTTGCCATGCTCGGCGGCTTCGTCCTGCTCTGGGTGCTCGTCTCACTGGGTCTTCAGATGCTGGTGGCGCGCATGCGGGGGGCTGCGTGAGCGTCGTTCCGCGGCACTTTTCCGAGCCGAGCCTGCGCGTCATGACCTGGAACATCCATGGCGGCATCGGGCCGGACGGGCGATTTGACCTCGACGGGATCGCCGCGCTCATCGCCCGCCACAAGCCCGACATCCTGGCCTTGCAGGAGATCGATACGCGCGGTCGCGCGGTCGAGTGCCTTGCGCCATTGCAAGGACTGGGCATCGCTCACTTCACGGAAGCGCGCACCATTGCCGTGCCGGACGGCCATTACGGACATGCGCTGTTCTCTCGCTGGCCGACGGAGCGCGTATGTCTGCACGACCTCTCCGTGCGCCGCCGCGAACCTCGCATTGGAATCGAGGCCACGGTCCGCACCCCGGCAGGGCTCTTGAACGTCGTGGCGGTGCATGTCGGCCTTGCCATTCTGGAGCGGCGGCGGCAGGTGATGACGCTGGCCGCGCTCGTCAAGCGCCGCCGGCTGCCCACGCTGATGATGGGCGACTTCAATGACTGGTTCTCCTTCGGGCTTGTCACGCGCACGCTGACGCGCGTGCTTCCCGAGCGCACGGAGGTGCGCAGCTTTCCCGCCCGCTGGCCGGTGCTGCGGCTTGATCGCATCTATGCCAGCCATAAGGGTATGATCGGCGAGGCGCGCACGGATGTCGCCGCCCGCTTCGCTTCCGACCATCTTCCGGTCATCGCCGATATCCGCCTGCCAGTAACGACATGGCGGGGGGAGGGCACGGAACCCGTCCATGAGGGGCACGTTGACCCCGCAGACCCCAGGTCGGGAGAGCTGCTCCATGTCGACGAACCAGCCGATCCCCTCCGACGTGCCGCCGGGTGCGCCACCCGGAGTGCCGCCGATGCCGGGCCCCAACCCCATCCCTGACCCGGCGCCGGTGCAGGACCCGGTGCGCCCGCCGGTAATCGATCCGCAGGTGCCGGGGGTCCGCGACCCTAGACCACCGGTGATCAGCGATCCGCCTCCCGCTCCCGTGCCGCGACCCGAGGGTCTGAGTGCCGCCCTGCCCGCGCCGCCGCGGGTTCCGCCGCCCGGTCAGCCTCCCGTCGATCTTCCGCCGGAGGTTCCGGGCGAGCCTCTGCCACCCGAGATCGATGACCCGACCCTTCCGCCGGATCCCGATCCCTCAATCGGACCGGACGTCGACGAACCCTTGGATATGCCCGATGGGCCCGCCATCGATCTGCCGCCGCGCGACCCGGCGCATGTTCCTTTGGGCGTCTGGCAAGCGCGCTGACAGCGTAAAACTTCGGAACAGCCTCGGCATCCACGTGTTAACGCCATGGAAACTCGCGCCGGATGCGTGCGGGAACATGGAAAAACGCCGCACCGGCGCAATCGATACTCTGTCAGGAGGAAAATACCATGGGTCTGTTTTCCAAGGACATCAAGACGATGGACGATCTCTTCGTTCATCAGCTTCGCGACATCTACTATGCCGAAAACAAGATCGCCAAATCGCTGCCGAAAATGATCGATAAAGCGAGCGATCCGCAGCTGAAGGCTGATTTCACGATGCATCTGGATGAAACCAAAAACCATATCGTGCGGCTGGAAGAGGTGTTCCGCATGCACGGCGTGGAGGCGAAGTCCGTCACCTGCCCGGCGATAGACGGGATCATCGACGAGGCTGAGGAGGTCGCGGGCGAGGTTGCGGACAAGCAGGTGCTGGATGCCGCGCTGATCGCTGCCGCGCAGGCGGTCGAGCATTACGAGATGACACGTTACGGCACGTTGATCGCGTGGGCCAACCAGCTCGGCCGACCGGACTGCGCGAGCGTCCTCGCCAAGAACCTGGCCGAGGAGAAGAACGCCGATTCCAAGCTGACCAAGCTCGCCGAGGCGAAAGTGAATCTGCGGGCTGCCGAGTAAGGCAGGTGGCAGAGGCTGGCGCTGGTGGCGGCATCGTCCGCCGCCGCGCCGGTTCAGATGGAGGTTGATGTTATGCCGGCTAAATCACAGGCGCAGCAGAAGGCTGCAGGCGCGGCGCTCGCAGCCAAGCGGGGCGAAGCGAAGAAGAGCGAATTGAAGGGCGCCTCGCGCTCGATGGAGAAGTCGATGAGCGAGAAGGAACTTGAGGATCTCGCCTCCACGGGCCGCAAGGGTAAGCCCGAGCATGTTGCCGACCGGCGGCACTGATCGCGCCAATTTGAGGGATCGACCGATGGCTTCTGCTTATCCCACTCCGCCTTTTGCCGAGCAGCCACAGCCCATGCCCGGCATGACCGCCTCCATGGAGCCCCGGCCCGATCATGGTGAGGAAAGCTATGTCGGCTCCGGCAGGCTGAAGGGTAAGCGCGCCCTCATCACCGGGGGCGACAGCGGAATCGGCCGTGCCGTGGCGCTCGCCTATGCTCGCGAGGGCGCGGATCTCGTGATCTCCTACCTCAATGAAGGGGACGACGCGGCGGAGACCCAACGTCTCGTAGAAGAGGCCGGGCAGCGAGCGGTCCTCGCGCCAGGGGATATCCAGCACGCCGCGCATTGCCGCGATCTGGTGGAGATGGCGCGCCGTGAGCTGGGTGGCATCGATATCCTTGTGAACAATGCCGCGCACCAGGCGAGCTTTGCCAAGCTCGAGGATATTTCCGACGAGGAATGGGAGCTCACCTTCCGCGTGAACATCCACGCGATGTTCTATCTCTGCAAGGCGGCGGTCCCGCACATGCCGGCGGGCGGCTGCATCATCAATACCGCCTCGATCAACTCGGACAAGCCGAGCCCGCATCTGCTGGCCTATGCGACCACAAAGGGCGCGATCCAGAACTTCACGGCCGGCCTTGCGCAGATGCTGGCCGAACGGAACATCCGGGTCAACGCCGTGGCGCCCGGACCCATCTGGACGCCGCTCATTCCCTCCACCATGCCGCCGGAGAAGGTGAAGCATTTCGGCGAACAGGTGCCGATGAAGCGGCCCGGCCAGCCGGCGGAGCTCGCAACCGCGTATGTGATGCTCGCCGATCCGCTGTCCAGCTATGTCTCTGGCGCCACCATCGCGGTCACCGGCGGTGCGCCGATGATCTAGGTATGGGAACGCGCGCGCGGGCTCGGGCGTTCATTCTGGCACCGTCCACTCATGCCCGAGCCTCGTCCGATGACCCGCCCTCATCAGTCCGGCGCACCGCGCCGTTCGCTTTTCACGCGCTTCTCTCAATGGGTGTCGCTTCAGGCCGGTAAGCCGATCGTGTTCGCCGGCGCCCTCGGCATTATCGTGCTGTGGGCGGCCAGCGGTCCCATTTTCGGCTTCGGCGATACCTGGCAGCTGGTCATCAACACGTCCACCACCATCATCACCTTCCTGATGGTGTTCGTGATCCAGAACAGCCAGAACCGCGATACCGCCGCGCTGCACATCAAGATCGACGAGCTGATCGCCAAGAACGACCGCACGCGGCGCATCCTGCTCGATCTCGAGGAGCTGGACGATACCGCGCTCGAGCGCATCCGCCGGGAATATGAGGAACTGGCGCGCCGGGAGCGTGAGGGCGGCAAAAGCCCGGACTGATGCCCGCCCGCGGGCCGCTCGGCGGCTCCATCATGACGATTTCTCTTTCTCTTTTTCCTTTGGCTTCTTACGTGCCGCCGCGGCCTTCTCCTCCGCGTTGGGGTGGCTGCGGTTGGTGAATCGGGCATTGCCGAGGCCGGTGCCGATCGTCAGCACCCCCCAATGTTCCACGTCCTGCATAAATGGGACGACGCTCAGACCCTGCACCACCGCATCATTGTGCATCACGATGGTGGTCTCCCGTCCCCCGATCTCTGGGATCGCTTCCCACAAGGCCGCCGGCAGATTAAAGCGCGAGCTTTCCCAGTTGCCTGGCAGATTCTGCGCACCGGCGGCGATGGAGCCATCCGGCTCGATCAGGCCGGGGCAGCCTATGCCTATGAACGGTGCGAGCGACAGCCCCTCCTTTTCCGCCTCCTCGATCAGATCTTTGAGCATGTCGACCAGCCGCTGGACGGCGTCTTCCCGCTTGGGGTCCTCGTCGCCATGGCGCCAGATATGGCTGGTGCGCACCCGCGCCTTGGCAAGATCTTCGGCCTTGTCGAGATTGAGCCGCACAATGCCGGCGCGGATGTTGGTGCCGCCGATATCGACGGCCAGAATCTCCCCGAAGCTTGCGAACATCCAGCTCGGGGCGAGATGGGCCGCGCCGATCAGCCCGGCCTCGTCGGGGTGGTGCCGGATGGGCCGCAGTTCGATCTCGACCTCCTGCGCGCGGGCGATTAGCTCGGCGCGGGCGATGGCGATCTCCGCGAAGCGGCCCGCCTTGAGCCCGCCGCCGACCGCGATGCGCTGTGTTCCCTTCCATTCCTTGGTGCGCAGCAGGCGCCGGACAACGGTGGAGAGTTGCTGGGCGTAATCTTCCACCGCGCTCAGCACGAGGGCCTGCTCGGTCGGCTCGCCATCCAGGAGAAAGCTGTCGATCTGCCGTTTGGATATTTCGGACGTTGGCCCCTCGCCGAGCGCGGCCTCGTCGCCGGCGACCTCCCGCCAGCGATCGAGAATCTCGAAGAAGGCTGCGCGGCGGGCGCGGTCGCCCAGAAAGCCGTCCTCTTCGCGCAACTGGCTGTTGCTGGCGTCGATGGTCACGGCGGTGAGGGTGGGCGAGCCATGGGTGACCGTGGCGGGGGCAGCTTTGGGGGCCGCGGCGGTACGCGATTTTTCCGTCATGATGGTGGCAATTCTCCGCCCGGTGAGGATGCTGAGAGAGAACGGATTGAGGGGTGCTGCGTTCCCGCGGGTGGAGCGGCGGTTGCCGGCCGCAAAAAAATCGCGGGGCGGACGGAATAATCGATGGGCAGGCTCCGTATACCCGTCATGAAGCGCGATCAGGCCATGTTCGACGTACCGGCCCAGCTGGGGGTGATGCGACGCTATGCCCGCTCGCTTACCCGCAACGAGGCCGATGCCGAGGATCTCGTGCACGATGCGCTGGTCCGCGCCTATGAAAAGCGCGGCAGCTTCTCGCCCGAGCGGGCGGCGGCGAAGGGATTGCGCGGCTGGCTTCTGTCCATCCTGCACAACACCTTCATCGACAAGCGCCGGGCGCGCCGCGCCGAGGATGAGCGTGGCCGCCGCATGCTTGAGCTTGACGAGCCGGCGGACCCGCCGGCGCAGGAGCATCATGTGCGTCTCGCTCAGGTGCGCGAGGCGTTCCTGCACCTGCCGGAGGAGCAGCGCGCGGCGCTTCACCTCGTCGCCATTGAGGGGCTCGGTTACGCCGAGGCCGCCGCCGCTCTCGGCATCCCGCAGGGCACGCTGATGTCCCGCCTGTCCCGGGCCCGTGCCAGTTTGCGGGCGATGGAAGAAGGCGGGGCGGCGCGTCCGAGCCATTTGCGTCTTGTTGGAGGTGCGGATGAACCGTCCCCTTGATCCCGTCTCCGATGACGATCTGCAGGCCTATGTCGATGACGAGCTGACGGTCGCCCGCCGCATCGATGTGGAGGCCTATCTCAGCGCGCACCCGGCCGAGGCATCGCGGGTGATGGCGGATTTGCGCATCCGCGACGAATTGCGTCTCGCGCTCGCCGACTCCCCCCGCTCGGTGCTCAATGCGCCGGCGCGGCTCGCCACTGCCGATGCGGCGCGGCGGCTGGAGGGTGCGCTGTCGCGCGAGCGGTGGATGCGCCGCCTGCGCCTCGCCGCCTCGGTCGCGCTGCTCATTGGTGCGGGCTGGCTTGCCCACGCGCAATTCGGGCCTCTCGGCGTCAGCCGGGTCGTCGCTTCCGACCTGGCGCCGGCCTATCTGGACGACGCCGTGCGTGCGCACCGCACGAGCCAGCTGCGCGCCGACATGAACTCGCAGCCGGTTCAGGCCAGCTATGATGCGGCGGAAATCCGCGCGGCGACGGCCATCGTCATGCCGAGCCTTCCCGACGACTGGAAGGTGGCGGATGTGCAGATCTTCCCCTCGGCTTTCGGGCCGAGCGTGGAAATGGCGTTGAAGACCAAGGATTTCGGTGCCGTGTCGCTGTTCGCCGTCCGGCCGGGCAGCTTCGACGTGGTGCCGGCCACCACCGTCCCGCGGGAAGATCTCAACGCTGCCTATTGGCAGGTCGGTGAGGTCGCCTACGCCCTGGTCGCCCAGGGCACGACCCGCGAACTCGATCGGGCGGCCGCCGCTTTGGCGCGCTCGCTCTACTGACCCCTGACAGGTTGATTTCTCGATGGAGAGAGACATGAACACGCCGAACTTCGGCTATCAGTGGCAGACCGCCTCGCGCGGCGTCGACCAGGCCGTCTTCGACGAGGGCCTGCGCCGCCATATGCTGCGCGTTTACAACTACATGGCGCTGGGCCTCGTCATCACGGGCGCCGTCGCCTTTATCGTCGGCACGACGCCGGCCCTCTATGTGCCGATCTTCTCCACCCCGCTGAAGTGGGTGGTGATGCTTGCTCCGCTCGCCTTCTTGCTGTTCTTCTCGTTCCGCATCCAGTCGATGTCGGGCAGCGCGGCGCAGTCCATGTTCTGGGCCTTCTGCGCGGTGATGGGCCTTTCCATGGCGTCGATCTTCCTGGTCTTCACCGGGACCTCGATCGCGCGGACCTTCTTCATCGCCGCGACGATGTTCGGCGCGACAAGTCTTTATGGCTATACCACCAAGCGTGACCTGTCGAAATTCGGCTCGTTCCTGATCATGGGCCTGATCGGCGTGGTAATCGCCAGCCTCGTGAACATCTTCCTCGGCTCGACGATGCTTCAGTTCATCGTCTCGGTGGTAGGTATTCTTGTCTTCGTCGGACTGACGGCGTGGGATACGCAGAGCATCAAGGAGCAGTACGCCGATCACTTCGATGCGGAATCGCAGCAGAAGCTGGCTGTCTTCGGCGCGCTCTCGCTCTATCTCAACTTTGTCAACATCTTCCAGCTGCTGCTCAACTTCACCGGCGAGCGGGAGTGAGGAACGGACGAACCGAGGTATTCGTGATGAACGACCAGGATCGCCAAGCCATTGATGGGCTTTTCGAAAAGCTCATCGAGGCGGAGCGCCGCTCGCCCCCGCGCGACGGGCAGGCCGAGGGCTATATCGCCGAGCGGATCGCCCGGCAGCCGGCCGCGCCCTACCTGATGGCGCAGACCATCGTCATGCAGGACTACGCTCTCCAGCAGGCGCAGGCCCGCATCGAGGAGCTGGAGCGTCAGGCCGATGAGGTGGAGCGTCAGGCCAATGAGTCGCGTCCGGCGAGCTCCGGCGGGCTGTTCGGCAGCCTGTTCGGATCGAACGCGACGCCGGCCCGCCGCGGCTCGGTTCCGACCATGCCGCGGGCGAGCGCTCCGCCCTACGGGGCGGGTGCCGGCGCGGCGGGGGCCTCCTCTGCCGCCTGGGGCGGTCAATCCGCAGCCGGAGGCCCCGGCATGGGCGCATCCGGTATAGGCGCTGCCGGTGCGGGCCAGCCCGGCTACGGCCAGCAGCCCGGCGCCTTTGGCGGCCGCCCCGGTTTCGGCGGCGGTGGCGGCGGCTTCCTTGCCGGTGCGGCGCAGACCGCGATGGGCGTGGCGGGCGGCGTGCTGCTCGGCAACGCCATTGCCGGCATGTTTTCCGGCAGCGGCGAGGCGCAGGCGGCTGAAGCCCCGGCCGAGCCGCCGGCGGACGATGCCGCCGGCAATGCCGCCGATGCCGGCGCCGACGACATCAATGCCGCCGATGAAGGGGGCTGGTTCGACGGCGGCGGCTGGTTCGGCGGCGACGAAGAGATTTGACCCTTCCCTCGGATCCCCTGCGGATCCTCTCCTGGGGGCCGGCGCAAGCCGGCCCCATTTTTTTGAGACGTGGGCCCGCGTCGGTGCGACCGTCTTTTCTCCGGCTCCGCCCGAATAGGCCACCCCCGCGCTTGGCCCACCCTTGGCCCGGCCATGACGCGCGCCATGTGGTTTGTGAGCCAGCTTTCCGCCGGGCATCCGGGAAAGTCCGGTTGCCGCGCGGGGCGTGGCGGCTACGGTTCCCGCCCGCTTACGGAACGGAAGGCGCCTGTCATGACCCCTGCCGAAACGCGCGCGCCGATGAACCCTTCCGCCCGTGCGGGTGTCGAGGAGACCCCCTGGCACGCGCTGCCGCAG
>JAEZMI010000026.1 GCA_023414975.1 Pseudomonadota bacterium
CCCCAAGCCCGCCGCGCCCCAGCCCGCCGCCCCGGCGCCCGCTGCTGCTGCCTCGGCCGGCTCCACCGGCCCAGCGGTGGCGAAGCTCGCCGCCGAGAGCGGCCTGAACCCGGCCATGCTCGCCGGCACCGGCAAGGACGGGCGCGTGACCAAGGGCGACATGCTCGCCGCCATCGCGACCGCCCCGGCGGCCTCCGCGCCGGTCGCGGTGCGCGCCCCTTCCGCGCCGGATGACGCCTCGCGCGAAGAGCGCGTGAAGATGACCAAGCTGCGCCAGACCATCGCCAAGCGGCTGAAGGACGCGCAGAACACCGCGGCCATGCTCACCACCTTCAACGACGTCGACATGTCGGCGGTGATGAGCCTGCGCGCGCAGTACAAGGACGTGTTCGAGAAGAAGCACGGCGTGAAGCTGGGCTTCATGGGCTTCTTCACCAAGGCGGTGATCCAGGCCCTCAAGGATGTGCCGGAGGTGAATGCCGAGATCGACGGCAACGACCTCGTCTACAAGAATTACTACCACATCGGCATCGCCGTCGGCACCGACAAGGGCCTCGTCGTGCCGGTGGTGCGCGATGCCGACAACCTGTCCATCGCCGGCATCGAGAAGACCATTGCCGGCCTCGGCCGCAAGGCGCGCGACGGCAAGCTCGGCATCGAGGACATGCAGGGCGGCACCTTCACCATCACCAATGGCGGCATCTACGGGTCGCTGATGTCGACGCCGATCCTCAACGCGCCGCAGTCGGGCATTCTCGGCATGCACCGCATCGAGGAGCGTCCCGTCGTGGTGAAGGGCCAGATCGTCGCCCGCCCGATGATGTATCTGGCGCTGAGCTACGATCACCGCATCGTCGACGGCAAGGGCGCCGTCACCTTCCTCGTGCGGGTGAAGGAAGCCCTGGAAGACCCGACCCGCCTCGTGCTGGATCTGTGATCCGGCACTGACACCTAAGGGGCACGCTCATGGGCTATCTCAGTGAATTCGCCGCGCTCATGGGCGTGTTCTCCATCATCATCGTGGCGCCGGGGGCGGATTTCGCCCTCGTCATCCGTCAGAGCGTGGTGCATGGCCGCAAGGCTGCACTGGTCACCAGCTTCGGCATTGGCGCCTCGCTGCTGTTCCACATCTCCTACACCATCCTCGGCATCGGGATCATCGTCTCCCAGTCGCTGGCGCTGTTCGCGCTGATCAAGTGGCTGGGCGTCGCCTACCTCGTCTATCTCGGCATCCGCTCCTTCTTCGAGACGCCGATGACGCTCGACGAGCGCGCCCTCGCGGCCGATGCCGGCAAGGCGGGGGGCGTCTCGCTGCCCGCCTGCTTCGGCATAGGCTTCCTCACCAATGCGCTCAACCCCAAGCCGGTGCTGTTCTTTCTGTCGCTGTTCTCGGCGATGGTGAGCGCTGAGACGCCGGTGCCGGTGATCTTCCTCTATGGCATCGGCATGGCGAGCGCGCTCATCGCCTGGTTTGCCGGCGTCACCTTGTTCTTCACCAATCCCGCCGTGCGGGCACGCTTCGCGGCCGGTGGCCGCTGGTTCAACCGGGTAACCGGCGCGACCTTCGTGCTGCTCGGCCTTCGCCTCGCCGTCCAGAAGGCAGGCTGACCACCTTCGAATTCAGGGAAGCTGCGTCCATGTCCTACGACCTGATCGTCATCGGCACCGGCCCCGGCGGCTATGTGTGCGCCATCCGCGCCGCCCAGCTCGGGCTCAAGGTCGCGGTGGTCGAGAAGCGCGCCACCTTCGGCGGCACCTGCCTCAATGTCGGCTGCATCCCCTCCAAGGCGCTGCTGCACGCCTCGCACCGCTTCGAGGAAGCTGCCCACAGCTTCGCCAAGATGGGCATCAAGGTCCCCACGCCGGAACTCGACCACGCCGCCCTGCTCGGCTTCAAGGACCAGGCGGTGGAGGGCAACACCAAGGGTGTCGCCTTCCTCATGAAGAAGAACAAGATCGACACCTATCACGGCACGGCCAGCATTCCGGCCGCCGGCAAGGTCGATGTCGCCATGGCCGACGGCTCGGCGCAGACGCTGGAGACCAAGGTCATCGTCATCGCCACCGGCTCGGATATCGCCCGCCTGCCGGGTATCGAGATCGACGAAACCCGCATCGTCTCCTCCACCGGGGCGATCGCGCTGGACAAGGTGCCGGGCAAGCTGCTCGTGGTCGGTGCCGGCGTCATTGGCCTGGAGCTCGGCAGCGTGTGGCGCCGGCTCGGCGCGGAGGTGACGGTCGTCGAGTATCTCGACCGCATCCTGCCGGGCATGGACCTCGATGTCGCCAAGTCCTTCCAGCGCATCCTCCAGAAGCAGGGCTTCGCCTTCAAGCTCGGCGCGAAGGTCACGGGTGTCGATACGTCCGGCGCCACGCTGAAGGTGTCGGTCGAGCCCGCCGCCGGCGGCGCGGCCGAGACGCTGGAGGCCGATGTGGTGCTCGTCGCCATCGGCCGCGTGGCCTACACGCAGGGCCTCGGCCTCGAAGCGCTGGGCGTGGAGACCGACAAGCGCGGCCGCGTCGTCACCGATCACTATTTCCGCACCAACGTGCCCGGCATCTTCGCCATTGGCGACGTGATCGCCGGCCCGATGCTCGCCCACAAGGCCGAGGATGAGGGCGTGGCGCTCGCGGAACTGCTGGCGGGACAGGCCGGCCATGTGAACTACGAGGTCATCCCCAGCGTGGTCTACACCCACCCGGAAGTGGCCTCCGTCGGCAAGTCCGAGGAAGAGCTGAAGGAAGCCGGCATCGCCTACAAGGCCGGCAAGTTCCCCTTCCTCGCCAACGGCCGCGCCAAGGCGAATGACGAGACCGACGGTTTCGTGAAAGTGCTGGCCGATGCCGCGACCGACCGCGTGCTCGGCGTGCACATCATCGGCGCCGAGGCCGGCGAACTGATCCACGAAGCGGCGGTATTGATGGAGTTCGGCGGCTCGTCCGAGGACCTCGCCCGCACCTGCCATGCCCACCCCACCCGCTCCGAAGCGGTGAAGGAAGCGGCGATGGCGGTGGAGAACCGCGCGATTCATATGTGAGCCCGCCGCGCCGGCATAGGCCGGCGCCCCGTGTGAGCCGCCGCCGGCATAGGCCGGCGCCCTGTCCAGGCCGCGCCCCCTTTGGCGGCGCGAGACGCAAAAAAGGCCCGGAGGTCGCCCTTCGGGCCTTTCGTCTTTCTGCCGCCGGAAGGCTCAGGAGCCCTTCACCGGCGTCGAGGTCTGGGTGGTCGAGGCATGGGCGGGGCAGTCCGCCAGCGCCGCGCCGGAAATGGCGGCGGTGAAGGCCAGGGCACAGAGGGCCGTCGCAACGCGCTTCATCTGACACTCTCCTGTCGTGGTTCACGATGGGGAAAGTGTCGCCCAGTCGGGCCCCGCTGAAAAGAGCGGCAGCGGCATCGCGGTGCCGCAAAAGCCGGCAATCGGGCCGATCTCACGCAGGCGTGTAGCGGCAGGCGTGTAGCGGCAAGTGTAGCGGGAGCTTACCGCGCGCGGGGATGCGCGGCCTTCCACGCCGCCATCAAGGCCTGCGAATCCACCGCCGCATAGATCTGGGTCGTCGACAGCGAGGCATGGCCGAGAAGCTCCTGAATGGAGCGCAGATCCCCGCCCCGGCCGAGCAGATGGGTCGCGAAGGAATGGCGTAGGGCGTGCGGCGTGGCGCTGTCCGGCAGGCCGAGGCTGCCGCGCATGCGCTCCATCGCGAGCTGCACGATGCGCGGCGAGAGCGGCCCCCCCTTCGCGCCGCGGAACAGATGCTTCTGCGGCTCCAGCTCATAGGGGCAGGCCCGCGCATAGGCCTCGACCATCTCCAGCACCGGCCGCAGCACCGGCACCATGCGCGTCTTGCCGCCCTTGCCGTGAACCAGGATCTGGTCGCCCCGGCCGGGTTCGGGCATGTCGCGGCGCATCAACCCCAAGGCCTCGGAGATACGCAGTCCCGAGCCGTAGAGCAGGGCCAGCACCGCGGCATCGCGCGCCAGGACCCAGGGCTCGCGCTCCTCGCCCGCGCGCGTTCCGGGGTTCGCCACCGCGCGCGCGTCGGCGGGGGAGAGCGGGCGCGGCAGGGTGCGTGGAATACGCGGCGCCCGCACCGCGGTGAGCGCCCCCACCTTGCCCAGCCCCTCGCGCTCCATATGGCGGCCGAAGGAGCGGGCGGCGGCGAGAAAGCGCATCTGCGTGCGGGCCTCGATGCCTTCGGCCCGGCGAGCGGCGATGACCGCGCGCACATCGGCCGGCGTGAGCGCGGCGAGCGTCGGCAGGTCCGGCTTGCCGCCGAGATGCGCGCCGAGCAGCAGCAGGAAGCTCGTCATGTCGCGGGCATAGGCCTCGCGCGTCTTGGGCGAGAGGCGCCGCTCATGGGCGAGGCGCGCGAGCCAGCCGGAAAGCGCCGTCGCCACATCCGGCGCGGCCCCGGCGAGCAGCATCTTCTGCGCCCGTTCGGCCTTCTGCGCGTCGCTTGCCGCCATGGTCCGGTTCCCGTCTCGCCCCTTCGCAGCATGATGCGCCGCTGCGGTTAAAATTCGACGCGCCACGCGGAGACCCGCCAGTGCCGCCGAACGCCGTGGCGGGAAGCGCGCCCGGCCGTCGCACGCTTTCCCTCCCACCCCGGCGATGCGCTATGAAGGGCAGATCATGGCCAGCCCCGATTCCCCCACCCTCTTCGCCCCGCCGGTGCGCGTGGTCGACGTGCTGCTGCCGGTGGCGCTGGGCGCGGCCTATTCCTATGCGGTGCCGGAGGGGATGGAGGTCGCGCCGGGAGACATCGTCGTGGTGCCGCTCGGCACGCGGCGTCTGCTCGGCTGCGTCTGGCCCCGCCCGGAGGACGCGCC
>JAEZMI010000118.1 GCA_023414975.1 Pseudomonadota bacterium
CGATAAATCGGCCATAGGTGAAGCCGAGCTCGCGGGTGGCCGCGTTGATGCGCTGGATCCAGAGCGCGCGGAAATTGCGCTTCTTCACCTTGCGGTCGCGATAGGCGTATTGCTGCGCCTTCTCGACCGCCTGCTTCGCGACGCGGATGGTATTCTTGCGGCGGCCGAAATAGCCCTTCGCCGCCTTGAGCACTTTCTTGTGCTTGGCGTGGGAAGTTACGCCGCGCTTGACACGTGCCATGGGAGTTTCTCCTGGTCCTGGCTAAGGCTGGCGTCAGCCGTTGGGCAGATAGAACTTGCGAACATTGAAGGCATCACGCTCGGACATGACCGTGGTGCCGCGCTGATCGCGGATCTGCTTGTTGGTGCGCTTGATCATGCCGTGGCGCTTACCCGCCTGGGCCATGATCACCTTGCCGGTGCCGGAGAGCTTGAAGCGCTTCTTCGCTCCGGACTTGGTCTTCATCTTGGGCATTTGGCTCGATCTCCACGGCCGGCGACACTCCCGTTGAAGGAGAGGTTCCGGCTCAAGCTAGTGTGAGCATTCGAACCGCCACGGCAGCCCTAGTGGCCGGGCGGTTCGGGAAGGCCGCACCCTCTACAGGAGCGGCCCGATTATTTCAAGTGCGCGACAGGCCTTTGCGCGAGAGGCCTTTTCAGGAGAGGCCTTTTCAGGAGAGGCTTTACACGAGGCGTGCGCGCAACTCGCGGGGGCGAGCGGCCCGGAAAGACATCCGGGCCGCCGCAATATCAGGTCACTCGCATCCCGGCAGGTTGCGGTTGCGGGCGCACAGGTCCATTCCCGGTCGCTTTTCCGGGGGCTGCTGCCGGCCCTGCTGCGGCGGCGCGGCCTGGGGCGGCTGCTGCTGGGGCGGGCGCTGCTGCGGAGGCTGGCCTTGCGGAGGCCGGTTCTGCGGCGGCGGTCCACCCTGGGGCGGGCGGTTGGGTGGCGGCGCCCCCTGAGGTGGCCGCTGCTGCGGCGGCTGCTGTTGAGGCGGGGGGCCGCCGCGCGGCGGACGGTTTTCCGGCGGCGGCCGATAGCCCGGCCCGCCATAATCGGGGCCATAGCCCGGGCGGCCGTAATCGGGGCCCGGACCGTAGCCGGGCCGCCCATAATCAGGCCGCCCATAGTCGGGTCGGTAGCCCGGCCCGCCATAACCTGGTCCGTAGCCGGGCCCGCCATAGGCCGGCGGGGGCGGTGGCGGGCGATAGGCGGGAGGCGGCGGACCATAGCCCCCGCGCGGCGGCGGGCCGCCCCAGCGGTCATAGGTGGAGTACCAGGACCGGCCGCGGTAATAGCGGCCCCAATAGTCGCCGAAGCTGAAGGCGACCACCGGCACGCCGACGCTCGGGGCATAGGGCACGAAATCCACCCGCCGGCCGCCATCGTCATATTCAAGATAGCGCGCCGCGATCCAGCCGCGCGAGCCGCGCCAGTTCACGTCGCACCAGCTGTAATCGTCGAGGCAGCCATAGATGCCGAGCGGCGTTCCGCCCTCGAGCACGACCACCACCGGGTAGGCCGTGCTCGGCCCCGCCCTCAGATTGACGTCGGTGGTGACAAACCCCCGCTGCTGGGCAAACGCCGAGCCGCCGAGCGCCAGCAGCAGGAAGGCCGCGCCCGCCAAAACCCTCTTCATCGGAAACTCTCCCAACGTTGCATGTACCTACAACGCCGACCGGGGCCTAAAGGAGCCCGGCTCTGAGGCGGAATCGTGTTCGCGTAACGGCAACCGCGCGCCGGTGCCCAATATTCCGCGCGACCTCGTGGCGCCCGCGCCCTTGCCTTTGCGGTACGTTGATTGTGGCGGGCGAAGCGGACAGGATGCGCCGTCCATTACCCCCGCCGGCGCTTCGCCGCCTCTCCCGTCTTTCGCCCGGAACATCTTCTCCATGTCGTTCGGCACGCTGTTCGAAGCCTTCCTGCTCGGCCTTCTCGAAGGCTTTACCGAATTTATCCCGGTCTCCTCCACCGGCCACATCCTGCTCGCCGGCCATTTCCTCGGCTTCGAGAGCCAGGGCAAGGTGTTCGAGGTGGTGATCCAGCTCGGCGCGGTGCTCGCCATCATCACCGTCTATTTCCAGCGTTTCCTGAAGGTGCTGGTGACGCTGCCCACCAGCCCGCGCTCGCGCAATTTCGTGCTCGGCATCCTCATCGCCTTCCTGCCGGCGGCGGTGATCGGCGTGCTGCTGCACAGCTTCATCAAGGAAGTGCTGTTCGAGACGCCCGCGCTGATCTGCGTGATGCTGATTCTCGGTGGCATCGTGCTGCTGTGGGTCGACACGCTGAAGATCAGGCCGATCTATACGGACGCCATGGCCTTCCCGCCGCTGCTGGCGCTCAAGATCGGCTTCATCCAGTGCCTGGCCATGATCCCCGGCACATCGCGCTCAGGCTCCACCATCGTCGGCGGGCTGCTGCTCGGCGCCAGCAAGCCCGCGGCGGCGGAGTTCTCCTTCTTCCTCGCCCTGCCGACCATGGCGGGCGCCTTCGCCTACGACCTCTACAAAAACCGCAACCTGCTGAACGCCGACGACGCGCTCATCATCGGCGTAGGGTTCGTCGCGGCCTTCATCTCGGCGGTGATCGTGGTGCGCGGCCTGCTCGCTTTCGTGTCGAAGCATGGCTACACGCCGTTCGGCTGGTGGCGCATCGCGGTCGGCGGGGCCGGGCTGGTGGCGCTCGCGCTGGTTGGCTGAGCGACCATCCTGCGTTCACGAAAAAGCCGCCGGGATGGCGCTCCCGGCGGCTCTTTCGTCGTCAGGTGGGCGACTTGCTTCAGGCGGCTTCCGGCCGCGAGAACTGGCCAGCCTTGCGATAACGCCAGAGGTACCCCGGCAGCACGGCGCCGAGAGCCGTCGGACGGATGCCGAGGCCTTCCAGCGTGCGCCCCTCGGCCTTGGCGGCCTGCGACACCACATTGTCGACGCCGAGCAGCTTCACCTGATCGACGGTGAGCAGAGGGTTCGGCAGCAGCTGGAGGAAACGCGCCTGGAAGCTGGCGAGCCCCGCCGGCAAGGGCAGCAGCAGGCGCTTGCGGTCGATTTCCTGCAGCATCAGTTCGAGCAACTGCTTGAAGGTGAGCACCTCCGGCCCGCCGAGCTCATAGACGGTGCCCGCCCGCGCCTTCTCGTCCACCGCCTTAGCGAAGGCGGCGGCGACATCGCCGACGAAGACGGGCTGAAACTTGGTATGGCCGCCGTCGATCAGCGGCAGCGCCGGGGCGAGGCGCGACAGGGCCGCGAAGCGGTTGAAGAACGTGTCCTCCGGCCCGAAGACGACGGAGGGACGCATTACCACGGCGCCGGGCACCGCCTCGAAGGCCGCCGCCTCGCCAGCCGCCTTGGAGCGGGCATAGGCCGATCCGGAAGCCGCGTCCGCGCCGATGGCGGAGCCATGGATCAGCCGCGCCCCGACTTCCTTTGCCGCCAGCGCCACCTGCTTGGCACCGAAGCTCTGCACAGCCTCGAAGCTCTGGCGCCCGCTCTCATGCAGGATGCCGACGAGATTGATGACGACCTCCGCCCCTTCGGCGGCGCGCAGCACCGAAGCGGGGTAACGCAGATTGGCCTGCACCGGCATGATCTGTCCAACCGCGCCCAGCGGCTGGAGATGGCCGGCGAGATCGGGGCGGCGCACGGCGACGCGCACCCGCCAGCCCTGCCGCGCCAGCGCCCGCACCACATGGCGCCCGACGAAGCCCGAGCCGCCATAGATGGTGACGAGCCGGTCCATCATGGGCGCGGAGCGGCGCATCATCTCGGCCTCGCTTTCCAGCGGCATTTCATTGGCGTTGGCGTCGACCATGCGAATTCTCCCGGCCCGGCATAAGGGATGCGCGACGATTAGCGCGCCGCCGCGCGAGCGTCCAGCACGCTCGCGCATCCGGTCGACCAAATGCACGGGCGAAACGCCGCCGGCAGCGATCCGCGCACGATTTCGCGACGCACGTCCATATAGGGGCGCCAACACCTCGGGGTGCTCCGCCGCCCTATCCCGGCCGTGCCCAGCCGGCTGGAACCCGGCAAAGGAGCCGGCGCGCGATTTCCGAAATTGTGGGCGGGACAGCGCGAAACCCACGTTGACAAGACGGATGCCGCCCGACTATGTGTCGCCGCCATGCCGCAAGGCATAAGCCCAGGTGGCGGAATTGGTAGACGCGCTGGTTTCAGGTACCAGTGGGTAACACCGTGGAGGTTCGAGTCCTCTCCTGGGCACCATCTGATCTTTTTACCAAGGTCAGGCACTCCCGATAAACGTTGAAAATGCCGGATTTCCCGAGCCGAGAGGTTCCGGGGAGCTCTGGCTTTTTCCGTTCGAAGCGGGGCGGCTGGGGAACT
>JAEZMI010000175.1 GCA_023414975.1 Pseudomonadota bacterium
GGCGCGGCCGCGGCCGGCGGAGTCGCGGGGCGCGGCGGGCGGCCGGCGCTCTTCAGCTTGTTCGACACATAGACATTGCCGCTCGCGCCATCGATCGCGATGGTCTGCGGCATCGAGCCGGTGACGACATTGGCGATCGGATCGAGCGTCTTGGTGTCGATCAGGCTGACGAAGCCGCCGGTCCGGTTGGCCACGTAGAGAATGCTGCGCCCGGCATCCAGGGCGAGGCTCAGCGTGCCGCCGCCGGTGGCGATTTCCTTGATCAGCTTGCCGTCCTTGGCGTCGAGCACCGTGAGTTCGCCCGAGCCCTGATTGGCGACGAAGACCTGATCGCCGCTGGCGTCATAGAGAAGGTTGATCGCGCCCTCGCCGCCGCTGGGGAAACGGTTCGTCTCCTTCTTGGTGGCGAGATCGATCACCACCACCTCGTTCGACTGCAGCGCCGAGAGGAAGAGGCGGTTGTTCTTCGCATCGAGCGAGATGCCGGCGATGCCGCCGGGAATGTCGTCAATGCTGTCGACGATCTTGTTGGTGGCGCCGTCGATGATCCACACGGCGCTCGGCGTGTCGCGCATGCCGAGCACGGTGACATAGGCGCGGTTGTTGGCCTCGTCGACGGCGACCTCGCGCACATGGGCCTTCTCGCCCTTGGCGAGCTTGGCGACCACCTTGCCCGTGGCAAGATCGATCACGCCGACCGAGCCGTCGCGGGTCTGCGTGCCGTAGAGCGTCTTCGTGGTGTTGTTGATGCCGAGGCCGAACACCGGATCATCGCCGAGGGCGATGGATTCCTTGGTCTCCAGCGTCGCCGGATCGAGCCCCAGCACGAAGGTCTCCGTCGCCCCGCGCGTGCCCGCCGCCGCCACATAGACGCGGTTGGTCGCCGGGCTGAACACGATCTCGTAGAGGCCCTGGCCGGGCTTCACCTGCTTGACGAATTCCGGGTCCGCGAGGGCGGTTCCGGCCAGCGCCACCAGCGCGGTGGCGGAGAGCAGGGCGGCGTTCAGCAGGCGCGACGTGAAGCGGGCGTGTGGCCGGGAGGGCGTCGCGAGGGGCAGCATGGCATTTCTCCATTGACGGTTTCGGTCGGCGCGACGCTCCCGGCGAGCGGCGCGTTTGGCGGGTGCTCAGTCGAGCGAAATCCAGTTCGGCCCCTCGATGGGGACGGCGAGGAAGCGCTGGTTGACCTCGGCGACGGTAGCGTCGACATCGAGATCGCGGAAACGTTCGGGGTGGATCCATTTGGCGAGGATCTCGACCGCGAACAGGTCCAGCGCGGAATTCAGCATCTGGTGCGACAGGCCGTAGACGCGCTTGTCCTTCACCGCCGCGAGGTCGGCGAAGCCGGGCCGGGCGATTACCTTGGCCAGCGTTTCGCGGGCGCGGGCGGGGCTGTATTCCGGCCCGATCAGCAGCCCGCCGGTGCCTTCCATATGGCTGCCGCCGGTGGCGATGTAGACCTGCGGGTCCTGCGCGATGACATATTCGAGGTTGAGCTTGCCGAAGGCGCGGGGGATGACCGCCGCGCCGATATTGGCGCCGCCGACCGCCTCGATGATCTCGCCGACATTGCCGCGGCCGGGCGAGTTGCAGCAATCGGCCGTCATCGCGGCGTGCGGCTCCAGGAAGACGCGCGGGCGCTGCGGGGCGGGAAGGTCCGCGAGCCTGGCCGTCACCGCATCGAGATGGGCGCGGCGATAGGCGAGGAACGCCTCGGCCTTGGCCGGCGCGCCGGTGGCGACGCCGAGCAGGCGCAGGCTGGGCTCGGTGTTGGCGAGGGGGTGGGTGAAGAAGTCGATCACCACCACGGGGATGCCGGCCGCCTCGATGCGGGCGCGCTCCTCCGCGCTGGGCTGCGCGCCGAGCGAGAACACCGCAAGGTCCGGCCGGGCGGCGACGACCTGTTCGACCGAGATGGCGCCGGCGGAACTCGCGACCTTGGCGAGCTGGTCGATGGCGGGGAACGTCGCCCGATAGGCCTCATAGGTGTTCTTGCCGAGCCGGTTGATGTCGCGCGGCCAGGCGGCGAGCACGCTCACCGGATCGGGCTGGATCAGCGCCAGCGCCACCAGGAAGCGGCCATCATCGATCAGCAGGCGCCGGGCGGGGGCCTCGAGCACCACCTCACGGCCGGTGAGATCGGTGAGGCGCAGCTCCGCGCGCGCCGGGGCGGCAACGGTCGCGAGCGCCAGAAGAACGGCACACAGCGCCAGCAGCCCGCGCCGGCACAGGCGGCGCGCGCCGAGGCCGGGCGGGAGAGCAGAGGAAGGCACGGGCAGCCGGGAAGCCATCGCAACAATGCTCGGACATCAAATATCGGACCGCGGGGTAATCCCCCTCCGGGACAGATGTGTCAACTAAACATTTTGTAACTGCTTGTTTTTAATTACTCTAAATATATGATTCAAAGCATTCATAAGGTAATATTATCGACTATACATTGACTCCCTGCCGTTTCGTCATCACGAGCACGTTGCCGCTCGGGAAACTTTGCCGGCATCCGGAGGGCACGGGAATGTCGCGGCACGCCAGGAATTTGGTGCCGAAGGCGCGCGGCCCCTCGCCGCTCGCCGGCGAATTTGCTACGCCCGTGCCTCGCTGCGGCGTCCGGCCTCCCCCGGGCGGACGCCGCCTCGGCCTTCCGCGGGATGGGAACTCGGCATGCGCGTCGCAATGATCGGTACCGGCTATGTCGGGCTTGTTTCCGGTACGTGCTTTTCGGATTTCGGCCACCACGTCACCTGCGTCGACAAGGATGCCGGCAAGATCGAGCGGCTCAACCGCGGGGAGATCCCCATCTATGAGCCGGGCCTCGAGGATCTGGTGCGGCGCAATGTGGAGGCCGGCCGGCTCGACTTCGCCACCGATCTCACCCGGGCGGTGCAGGAAGCCGAGGTGGTGTTCATCGCCGTCGGCACGCCCTCGCGCCGGGGCGACGGCCACGCGGACCTCACCTATGTCCACGCCGCCGCGCGGGAGATTGCGCGGGCGGCGGAAGGCTTCACCGTGGTCGTCACCAAGTCCACCGTCCCGGTCGGCACCGGCGCGGATATCGAGCACATCATCCGCGAGGAGGCACCGGAGGCGGACATCGCGGTGGTGTCGAACCCGGAATTCCTGCGCGAGGGCGCGGCGATCGAGGATTTCAAGCGGCCGGACCGGGTGGTGATCGGCACCAGCGACCCGCGGGCCCGCGAGGTGATGGCGGCGCTCTACCGCCCGCTCTCGCTTAACGCCGCGCCCATCCTGTTCACCGAGCGCAACACCTCGGAGCTGATCAAATATGCCAGCAACGCCTTCCTCGCGATGAAGATCACCTTCATCAACGAGATGGCGGACCTGTGCGAGAAAGTCGGGGGCAACGTGCAGGAGGTGGCGCGCGGCATCGGGCTCGATGGCCGCATCGGCCCCAAATTCCTGCATGCCGGCCCCGGCTATGGCGGCTCCTGCTTCCCGAAGGACACGCTCGCTTTGATGCGCACGGCGCAGGAGGCCGGCTCGCCGGTGCGCCTGATCGAGACCGTGACCACGGTGAACGAGACGCGCAAGGCCGCCATGGGCCGCAAGGTGCTGGAGGCGCTCGACGTGCCCCCGCGTGGCGCGACCGTGGCCGTGCTGGGCCTCACCTTCAAGCCGAACACCGACGACATGCGCGACAGCCCCGCGATCAACATCGTGCAGTCGCTGGTCGACCGCGGCGTGACCGTGCGTGCCTTCGACCCGGAGGGGATGGAGGAAGCCCGCAAGGTGCTGCCGGCCGGCGTGGTCTACACCTCCGGTCCCTATGAATGCGCCGAGGGGGCGGACTGCCTCGTCATCGTCACCGAATGGGATGCCTTCCGCGCCCTCGATCTCGACCGGCTGAAGCGCGTGCTGAAGAGCCCCACCGTGGTGGACCTGCGGAACATCTACCCGCCCGTCGACCTCATCAGCCGCGGCTTCAAATATACCGGCATCGGCCGGGGCACCCTGCCCCCGCGCAGCTGAGGGGACGCGCGAAGAAGGCTGCCGGGGGAACCGGCGGGGCGGTCACACCATATTTTGAAGAGAGTGCCCTGCGCGTGGAGATGGTGGAGCCGAGGGGATTTGAACCCCTGACCTCTGCAGTGCGATTGCAGCGCTCTCCCAACTGAGCTACGGCCCCACGCGTCAGGCCGCGCCTTGTACGGTCGGCGCCGCCCCGCTGTCAAGGCACGCCGTCCCCGATCATCGCGAAGCTTGGCGGGGGCCGGGCGGGCTGTTGAAAACCCCGCCGCGAGGCGGTGAAACAGCGCGCCGTTCCGGCCGTTCGTACCTGGCCGCCCGCGTCAATCGACGGGGTTGCTCCCGGACAGCCGCACCTTTAAGCATCGTTCGACCCGTATCGCCCGATACGTTCCTGCCCTGCGCCCCGCTCCGAGGCTCGCGATGTACTCGCTTCTCTGGCTTTTCGACACGCTCATCACGCTTTACGTCTGGATTCTCATCGCTTCGGCCATCCTGTCCTGGCTGGTGGCGTTCAACGTCGTCAATCCGCACAACCAGGTCGTGCGCAGCGTCGGCGAGTTCCTCTGGCGCGTCACCGAGCCGGTGCTGGCGCCGCTGCGCCGCATCCTGCCCAATCTCGGCGGCATCGACATCTCGCCGGTCATCCTCATCATCGCGCTTTATTTCATCCGCAACCTGGTCTTCGAACTGTTCGTCTGAGCCGTAGGGACTCGCGCCCGTGAGCGCCTCCCCCGTGAGCGCCTGGACACCGACGGTGGACGGCCTCGCCGTCACCGTGCGGGCAACCCCGCGCGGCGGGCGCGACGCGATCGACGGGCTGGTGGCGCTGGCGGACGGGCGGCAGGCGCTGAAGGCGCGCGTCTGCGTCGCGGCGGAGGACGGCAAGGCCAATGCGGCCCTGGTCCGGCTTCTCGCCAAGGCGGCCGGCATCGCCCCCTCCCGCGTGGAACTGGCGAGCGGGGCGACCGCCCGCACCAAGACGTTCCTGCTTCGGGGCGACCCGGCCGAGCTGGCGGGCCGGCTGGCGGCGCTCGTGAAGGATTGAGCCGGCTACCGCTCGGGTAAACCGCGCGGCTGCCGGAAGATGCCCGCCTCGATCTCGTCGCCCGCCGCACCGATGACGCCGGCGGGGTCGTTGGCGAGTTCGAGGTCGTTCTCGTCGACGGCGAGGGGCCTTGCGGGCGCGGGCACCGGCGCCTTCGGCCGCAGCAGCCGCGCCGCCAACGCAATCAGCGCCATGCCGGGCATCACCACGCTCATCGCCAGCGTCGGCGAGGGGAACAAGCTCGCCGCGGCCGAGCCGGCGAAGCCGCCGCCGATCTGCAGGCAGCCCATGAGCGCCGCCGCCGAGCCGGCGATGGCGGGGGAGCCGGACAGCGCCGCCGTGGTCGCCCCCGGCATCACCAGCGCCATGCCGCAGGCCCAGACCGCGACCGGCCCCATCACCGTGACGAAGGACAGCGGCAGCAGCCACGGCAGGAGCGCCATGGCCGCGCCGGCGAGCGTGACCATGACGAGACCCACGGGGATGAGCCGGTTGGCGTCCACCCGCTTCATCGCCTGCCCGGCAATGATGGTGCCGCCCATATAGGCCCCGGTCTGGCAGATCATGGCGAGGCCGAACTGGGTCGGGGTCAGGCCCACCGCGTCGATCAGCACGAAGGGAAGGATCGCGCCGAGCGCGTAGATGCCGCCCACGGAGAAGCCGATGGTGAGGCTCGCCCGCATGAAGCCGGGGTCCCGCAGCAGCCGGCCGTAATTGCCGAGGATGCGGGCGGGCCGGGCCTGCGCCGGGTCCGGCAGCGGGTTGGTCTCGGGCACGCCGAGCAGGATGAGGCCCAGCGCGGCGAGGCCGTAGAGCACCATCACATAGAAGATGGGCTGCCAGCCGAAGGCGACGAGGATGGCGCCGCCCAGCGTCGGCGCGACCGCCGGGCCGACGGCGAGCATGGTGCCGATGAGGTTGAGGATGCGCGCCGAGGGCTGGCCGATGAACTGGTCGCGCACGATGGCGCGCGCGATGGCCGGGCCGGCCGCGACGCCGATGCCCTGCAGGGCGCGCCCGGCGATCAGCCAGCCGACGCTCGGGGCGGTCGCGGCGATCAGGCTGCCCGCGACATAGAGTGAGAAGAAGCCGATGGCGGCGGGGCGGCGCCCATAGGCATCCGAGAGCGGGCCGCACAGAAGCTGCGCCAGCGCGAAGGCGCCGAAATAGACCGACAGGGTGAGCTTGAGCGTCGAGGCGGTGCTGCCGAAAGCCTCCACCAGCTCCGGCATGGCCGGGGTGTAGAGCGACATGCTCAAGGGGCCGATGACGATGATGAGCGCGCCGATGACGGCGGTGCGCCGCTCCGTCATCACCGGAGCGGCCTCGGGGCGAAGCGGCAGGCTCATGCCCCCTCTCCCCGGCCCGGCGCCCGGAGATTGGCGCGAATGAGCTGGAGCGCGTGGCGCAGCGTGTCGCGTTCGGACGGGGTGACGCCCTCCAGCGCCTCCTCGCGGGCGGTGGCGGCGACGGCGCGGATGCGCGTCAACAGCGGCCCGGCCTCGGATGTGAGACGCACGATCTTGGCCCGGCGGTCGCTCGGGTCGGGTTCGCGCGCGATGACGCCCAGCGCCTCCAGCCGGTCGAGATAGCCGACCATGGTCATCGGCTCGATGCTCATGCGGTCGGCCAGCGCGCCCTGACGCAGGCCGGGATTGATGTCGAGGTGAAGCAGTGTGCGCGCCTCCCCGGCCGTGATGCCGAGCCCCGCCTCGGTGAAGGCGCGGTCCATGCGCGCCCGGTAAAGGCGCGCGGCGTCGACGAGGATGAAGCCGAGGGGAATGTCCGTCATCATCAGCCGGACATATAATAAGGCAAGCTTACGATCAACCCGGATTTTGCGGGCGGCGAGAGCCGTGTCATCCTCGGGCTTGGCCCGGGGATCCATGACTTCGGCCGACGCGGGAGATAAGTCGTGGATGGCGGGGCAAAGCCCGGCCATGACGGCGTTCTTTCGGGAGCTTGCGCGCCAATCGGGCCGCCGGCAACTCCGACAGCCATCCTTCGAGGCGCGCTGCGCGCGCACCTCAGGATGACGGCGCTCGATGGCTCGCTATCCGCGCGCGCCCCGTCATGCTGAGGTGCCGGCCAAGGGCCGGCCTCGAAGCACGCAGACGCGCCCGACACCTCTCCCCGCCGGGGAGCGGGAGTTCGCCAGCCTCACCCGACAGCGTCATCCCGAACGGCCAAAGGCCGACGTGGGGGAGACGTCGTGGATGGCCGGGCCAAGCCCGGC
>JAEZMI010000198.1 GCA_023414975.1 Pseudomonadota bacterium
CTTCACCATGGCGGACGCGACGACGCTCACCGAGGCGGGATATGTCGGCGAGGACGTCGAGAACATCATCCTCAAGCTGCTGCAGTCGGCCGACTACAATGTCGAGCGGGCGCAGCGCGGCATCGTCTACATCGACGAGATCGACAAGATCAGCCGCAAGTCCGACAACCCGTCCATCACCCGCGACGTGTCGGGCGAGGGCGTGCAGCAGGCGCTGCTGAAGATCATGGAAGGCACGGTCGCCTCCGTGCCCCCGCAGGGTGGCCGCAAGCATCCCCAGCAGGAGTTCCTGCAGGTGGACACGACCAACATCCTGTTCATCTGCGGCGGCGCCTTCGCGGGCCTCGACAAGATCATCTCCTCGCGCGGCAAGGGCACCTCGATCGGCTTCGGCGCGGTCGTGGCGGCGCCCGAGGACCGCAAGCCCGGCGAGGTGTTCCGCGAGGTCGAGCCGGAGGACCTGCTGAAGTACGGCCTCATCCCCGAGTTCATCGGCCGCCTGCCGGTCATCGCCACCCTCGAAGACCTCGACGAGGCGGCGCTGAAGAAGATCCTGGCGGAGCCGAAGAACGCGCTGGTGAAGCAGTATCAGCGGCTGTTCGAGATGGAGAATGTCGAGCTGACCATCCATGAAGAAGCGCTGGGCGCCATCGCCCGCAAGGCCATCGAGCGCAAGACCGGCGCCCGCGGCCTGCGCTCCATCATGGAAGGCATCCTGCTCGACACGATGTTCGATCTGCCTGGCCTCGAAGGGGTCGAGGAAGTCGTCATCAGCAAGGAGGTCGTCGAGCAGAATGCGCGTCCGCTCTACATCTACGCGGATCGTGCAGCCGGCGATGCGGGCGCGAGTGCCTGATCGAAGCGGCGGCGCGACATCGGCCGGACGGGCGCGTCCGGCCACCTCGGCCGGCTCCCTTGACGGAGCCGGACGGCGTCGCCATCTGAGCTTCAACAACCGGTCCTCGACCACCATCGACGTGCAGTCCCGCGGCCTCCCGCTCCCGCACACCGATTCCCGTTCGCGTTCCGGCCGTCTTGCGGCACGGTCCTCTCCTCCTGGCGCGCCACGCGTCCGGGGCGGCGGCCGGCCGTCAACAGAAAGGATAGAGCCATGACGAGCTCCAAGCCTCGCACCGCGCTCACGCCCGGCGTCTCGCAGACGTTCCCGGTCCTGCCGCTTCGCGACATCGTGGTCTTTCCGCACATGATCGTGCCGCTCTTCGTAGGCCGCGAGAAGTCGATCCGCGCCCTGGAAGAGGTGATGCGGAACGACACCTTCATCCTGCTGGCGACGCAGGAGAACGCCTCCGACGACGATCCGGCCACCGATTCCATCTACAAGATCGGCACGCTCGCCTCCGTGCTGCAGCTTCTCAAGCTGCCGGACGGCACTGTGAAGGTGCTGGTCGAGGGCATCTCGCGCGCCAAGGTCTCCCACTACACCGATCGCGCCGACCTCTATGAGGCCGAGGCGGTGGCGCTGGAGGAGGAGACCGGCTCGAAGGTCGAGGCCGAGGCGCTCGGCCGCTCGGTGCTCGCCGAATTCGACAGCTATGTGAAGCTGAACAAGAAGGTCTCGCCCGAGGTCGTCGGCGTGGTCACGCAGATCGAGGACCACTCGAAGCTCGCCGACACCATCGCCTCGCATCTCGCGGTGAAGATCCCCGAGAAGCAGGCCGTGCTCGAAATCCTCAAGGTCACGACGCGGCTCGAAAAGGTGCTGTCGCTGATGGAGAGCGAAATCTCGGTCCTTCAGGTCGAGAAGCGCATCCGCACGCGCGTCAAGCGCCAGATGGAGAAGACGCAGCGCGAGTACTACCTCAACGAGCAGATGAAGGCGATCCAGAAGGAGCTGGGCGACGGCGAGGATGGCCGTGACGAGCTGGCCGAGCTGGAAGAGCGCATCAAGACCGTCAAGCTCTCCAAGGAAGCGCGCGAGAAGGCCACCCACGAGCTGAAGAAGCTGCGCCAGATGAGCCCCATGTCGGCGGAAGCCACCGTGGTGCGCAACTATCTGGACTGGCTGCTGTCCATTCCGTGGGGCAACCGCTCCAAGGTGAAGAAGGACCTGCCCTTCGCGCAGAACGTGCTCGATGCCGAGCATTTCGGCCTCGACAAGGTCAAGGAACGCATCGTCGAGTATCTCGCCGTGCAGAGCCGGCAGAACAAGCTGACGGGCCCGATCCTGTGCCTCGTCGGTCCGCCCGGCGTCGGCAAGACCTCGCTCGCCAAGTCCATCGCCAAGGCGACGGGCCGCGAATATGTGCGCGTCGCTCTCGGCGGCGTGCGCGACGAGGCGGAGATCCGCGGCCACCGGCGCACCTATATCGGCTCGATGCCCGGCAAGGTCATCCAGTCGATGCGCAAGGCGAAGAAGGCCAACCCGCTCTTCCTGCTCGACGAGATCGACAAGATGGGCGCGGACTTTCGCGGCGATCCGTCCTCGGCGCTGCTGGAAGTGCTGGACCCCGAGCAGAACCACACCTTCAACGACCACTATCTGGAGGTGGATTACGACCTGTCGAACGTCATGTTCGTGACGACGGCGAACACGCTGAACATCCCGCCGGCCCTTCTGGACCGCATGGAGGTGATCCGCATCGCCGGCTACACGGAGGACGAGAAGGTCGAGATCGCCCGCCGCCATCTCATTCCGCAGGCGCTGTCCAAGCATGGGCTGCAGCCGAAGGAATGGACCATCGACGACGAGGCCCTGCTCACCCTGGTGCGCCGCTACACGCGGGAAGCCGGCGTGCGCAACCTCGAGCGTGAGATTTCCAACCTCGCCCGCAAGGCGGTGAAGGACCTCATGCTGTCGAAGAAGAAGGCCATCACCGTGACGGTGGCGCAGCTCGAGGAATATCTCGGCGCGCCGAAGTTCCGCTACGGCGAGGCGGAGGCGGAGGATCAGGTCGGGGTGGTGACGGGTCTGGCCTGGACGGAAGTCGGCGGCGAGATCCTGACCATCGAAGGCGTGATGATGCCCGGCAAGGGCAAGATGACCGTCACCGGCAATCTGCGCGACGTGATGAAGGAATCGATCTCGGCGGCGGCGTCCTATGTCCGCTCGCGCGCGGTGGATTTCGGCATCGAGCCGCCGCTGTTCGACCGGCGCGACATCCACGTCCATGTGCCCGAGGGGGCGACCCCGAAGGACGGCCCGTCGGCGGGCGTGGCGATGGCGACCGTGCTCACCTCGGTGCTCACGGGCATCCCCATCCGCCGCGACGTCGCCATGACCGGCGAGGTCACGCTGCGCGGTCGGGTGCTGCCGATCGGCGGCCTGAAGGAGAAGCTGCTCGCCGCCCTGCGCGCCGGCATCAAGAAGGTGCTGATCCCCGAGGAGAACGCCAAGGATCTCGCCGAGATCCCGGACAACGTGAAGAACGCGCTCGAAATCGTGCCGGTCTCGCGGATGGACGAGGTGCTGCACCATGCCCTGACGCGCCAGCCCGAGCCGATCGTCTGGGAAGAGAAGACGACGGACGGCAAGGTCGAGCCGGTGATCGGCACGATCGAGGAACAGAGCGGCATCGCCGCCCACTGAGCCTTCGCGCCGGCGATGCAGATGAATGGCGGTGCCCGGATGGGCGCCGCCATTTTCATTTCCCACGGCTCTTGACAGGCTCGTCTCGCTGTGACGCCCAAATTGCAGGCGCTGGCATGCCAATGAACGGAGGTATCTTGATACTCTTAAATGCTCCAAAATCGTGTATTTGTGCGGGTTTGGTGCCGGTTGCGCTTGCAATCGCCGCAATTTGGAGAAAGGGTCGCGGCCGTCGTCGGTGCATGCAGCCGACGATTCTTGTGCAACAAGGGAAGGACCGGTCTCATGACCACGAAGAACGAACTCGTCGCCGCCGTGGCCGAGCAGGCCAAGCTGACGAAGGCCGCCGCCGCGGCTGCGGTCGACGCGACCTTCGACGCCATCGCCGCCTCGCTGAAGGCCGGCGACGAAGTGAAGCTCATTGGCTTCGGCAGCTTCTCCGTCGTGACCCGCGCCGCGCGCGAAGGCCGCAACCCGCGCACCGGCAAGCCGGTCAAGATCGAAGCCTCGAAGGCGCCGAAGTTCACGCCCGGCAAGGGCCTGAAGGAAACCGTCAACGGCTGATTTCGTGCCGTCGCGTGGAGCCGGCGCGCGCCTCCCCGTGGGGCGCCGTCCCGGCCCAGGCGGGGCGCCGGATGCGCGCGTCGGGTGGCGATGGACCCTCGGGTTCCCCGCCCGGCGCGTGTCTCGTTTCAACGGCCGATGTCCGGCACGTTCCGGGCGCGGCTCCTGCCGGCGGTTGCCGGCCCGGCCGGTTTCGAGCAGGACCTTTGCCGCCGGAAGCGGCCCGGTCCGTTGCCTCTTGCCCGCGGCGGCATCCGATGCTTTAAGCTCGCGCGCACCGCGCCGGCACGGCCTGCGTGGCCGATACCGGGGCCCGCGGGGCCGCAGCCTGCGGATATTCCGGGCGGTTAGCTCAGTTGGTAGAGCATCTCGTTTACACCGAGAGGGTCGGCGGTTCGAGCCCGTCACCGCCCACCATTCCCGCCGTGCCGTGCGCGGCCTGCTGACGGAAGGGCCGTTCGTGAAACTCGTGCTGTTCGACTGCGACGGAACGCTGGTGGACAGCCAGCATGTGATCGTCGAGGCGATGCGGCGGGCCTTCACGCGGGCTGGGCTGCTCGTGCCGCCGCGGGCGGACGTGCTGAGCATCGTCGGCCTGTCCCTTGTCGAGGCCATGCGCGCCCTCGGGAAGGACGCCCCCGATTTCCCGGCCGAGGCGCTCGCCGACCTCTACCGCAACGCCTTCCACGAATTGCGGGCCGAGGCCGGCTTCGTGGAGCCGCTGTTTCCCGGCATCAAGGCGGCGCTAGATCGGCTGTCCGCCCGCGCGGACGTGGTGCTGGGCATCGCCACCGGCAAGTCGCAGCGCGGCGTGGCGGCGGTGCTGCGCCATCACGGGCTCGAAGGGCGCTTTCTCACCATCCAGACCGCCGACGATGCCCCCTCCAAGCCGCACCCGGCCATGGTGCTGCAAGCGGCGGCGGCCACCGGCATCGCGCCCGAGGCGGCGATGCTGATCGGCGACACGAGTTTCGACATGGTGATGGCGCGCGCCGCCGGCGCGAGGGCCATCGGCGTGACCTGGGGCTACCACCCGGCCGAGCATTTGGTGGAAGCGGGGGCGGAACGGCTGGTCGACCACGCCGAGGATCTGCTCCCGGCGATGGAACAGCTCTGGAGTGCCATGCATGAGCCCATCTGACACAGCCGGCGGCGCCAACCCGCTCGCAGACAAGCTGGCGGCGCAGGCCTCGGCTCCCCGCATGAAGCGCTTCTACACGGCGGCCGGTGTCGGTTCAGGCGAGGCGGGCGGGTTCCGCATCGAACTGGACGGGCGCCCTGTCCGCACGCCGGGACGCCGGGTGATCGACGTGCCGGTACGGGCGCTCGCCGAGGCGATGGCGGAAGAATGGGCCGCTCAAGGCGCCTTTATCGACCCACTGACCATGCCGGTGACGCGCCTCGTCAACGCGGCGCTGGACGGGGTGGAGCCGCGCCGGGCCGAGGTGGCCGCCGAAGTGGTCAAATATGCCGGCTCGGACCTGCTGTGCTACCGGGCGGACACGCCGGCGGCCCTGGTCGACCTGCAGCGCGAACTCTGGGACCCGCTGCTTGACTGGGCGCGCGACGAAATCGGCGCGACGTTCTTCCTCAGCGCAGGCATCCTCTATGTCGAGCAGCCGGCCCGTAGCCTGGAAGCGATCGCCGCCTACCTGCCACAGGACGCCCTCCAGCTTGCCGCGCTGAACCTCATGACGACGCTCTCCGGGTCCAGCCTCCTCGCGCTCGCCGTCTGGCGGGGGCGCTTGACCGCGACGCAGGCGTGGCGCGCGGCGCATATCGACGAGGAAGTGCAGGAGCAACTGTGGGGCGCGGATGCCGAGGCCGTGCAGCGCCGGGCGACCCGGTTCCGCGACTTCGCCGCCGCGGCTCTCACGCTCGATATTCTGGAACGTTCGGGTCGCTCCTGATTCTGGCCGCGCATTCCCGCTCGCTCCTGCCGGCTCGCGGATTTGTCGCGAGGCGCGGCGGCGGATAGGCGGATACTGGATGCCCACCGATTAGGCGCGCCCACGTAGAAAGCAACCAGCCTCAGGCAAGGCTCCCATGATTATGGGAAGAGTTTTGCTTCAAGCGGCCTGAGCCGCCAGCTTTGCGGCAGTGCAGCAAGAGATATGCTGTGTCGCGTTATTTCCCATTCGCATCTATTTCTACGCCTGCGTCACACAATATCGCCAGGATAACTGCGTCATACACGGCACATTCTTGAAATCCGGCGATATTATTCGCCAATCGTCGACAGTGTTACGGGATGAAATCAAAATTATAGTGCAATTTTGCGCGGGAATTTCGAATTAAACCGCATTTGTGCGACCCCCGGCGGGCGCCGCGGCTGGGTTAATCAGATGGTTCGGGTTCGTAGACGTTTCGATCGGAGGTAAATATTGACCGTTGTGGCTTTTGTGCACTAGTGTCGATGCCGTACTGTGGTAAGCATGATCAACGGTATTTTTGGACGGGGGGTCCGAAATGGCATTCGCATCGACGCGCGGTGCAGTGGCCGCATCGGCCATTGGTTTGCTTGTGGGCCTGGGTGGTCTGTCGCCGGTTTTGGCGCAGACAAACTCTGCGGTCTCGGCGACTATCCTCAGTCAGGCTGCGGCTCCTCTGCCGTCGGGATCGGCGGAGCAGCGGGCCGCCGTGGTCAAGGAGCGCATTGCAGCGCTGGTGGCGGCCCAGAGTGCAGGGCAGGTGACGGCCAACCAAGTGCGCGCCGCCATCAGGGCGCTGATCGTGGCCAATCCAGCCGTCGCGGGGGAAATCGTCGCGACTGTTGTTGCCGTCAGCAGTGAGGGTTTGCCGGGAGTTCCCGCGAACCCTGCCCTCACAGTAATTCTTGCCGATGGCGTGGCTATGGCCGCGCAGGAACTGCAGGTTGCTGCGCCGAACAATCCGGTGGCTCAGGCGGCGCTGCAGCAGGTGAACACGGCCTTTGTCGAGGCGGGGGTGTCGCCCGGAAGTGTGTTCGGTTCCCAATTCGCGGTGACGTTGAACGCTGTCGGGGGCACGTTGGTGCCGACGACGACGGCCACACCTTCGGAAAGCAGTCCCCTCGCCGTTGTCGTGCCGGGTCTGCTTCCGAAGGCGACGACCGCTGAAATGAGCCCGACCTGATGGTCTGCGAAGCGAAGTGATGCGAGGGGCGGGGGCCATGAAGAACATTGCAGCGGCGGGGCTGGTAT
>JAEZMI010000210.1 GCA_023414975.1 Pseudomonadota bacterium
ACCGGGCATTTCGCTGGCGGTCTAGGGGTTTGACGCGGCGCTGCATCAAGCCATCGCCGATGCAACGGATAATCCCCTCATCGTCGCGAGCTACGCCGACATCCCCGCGGCGTGCGAAATTGCGGAACGGGGTGAGCTCAAAGGGCCCAGCATCACGCCGAGCCGCGGGATGCCTATCGCCCGAACGCCGCGAAGTCGTCGGCGCCCTGAGTGCCCGCGACGGGCGTTCAGCGGAAGCCGCGTTGTCCCCGCACCTCTGATGCTCTATGCGACCTTGATGGCGGGTTTTGCTTTGGTCACGTCACCTGCCGAACCGTAACGGCCCAAACCGTCGGTTGAACGACTGTCATTCAAGGAAGAAACTGGTGTATCCCGTCTTCACCCGCGGCCTTGCCATCGTCTCGCTTATCACCGTGACGATGGCGCCTGTTCGCGCCCAGGAAGCGCCTGCGGCCGCTTGGCCGGACGGCTTCAGCGCGCGGCTCGGTGCGTTGGCGCTGCTCCAGACCTTGAATGCCGAACTGCTCAGCAATCCGAGCGCCACGCTCACGCTCGACCGTTGGTGCGCGGCCCACAAGCTCGCGCCCGACGGCAGCAAGATCATCGCCGAACGGCTGCAAGGGGTCGACAAGCCGGCGGATGCCACGGTGCGGCAGACCCTTGGCGTCTCCCCGGACGAGCCGATGCGCTATCGTCGCGTGCGGCTCAAATGCGGGGAGCGGGTCCTGTCCGAAGCGGACAACTGGTACGTTCCGGCGCTGCTGACGCCCGAGATGAACGGCCAGCTCGACACGAGCGACACCTCCTTTGGCCGCGTGGTTCAACCCCTGCGGTTCCGCCGCCAGACCCTTGCCGCTGAGCTGCTTTGGCAGCCGCTGCCCGAAGGCTGGGAGATGGGCGCAGCGCTGCCCACGGAAGATGCCGGGGCATTGGCTGTGCCGGCCTTCGTGCTCCAGCACCGCGCGGTGCTCACTTTGCCGGATGGCCGTGCCTTCAGCGCGCTGGTCGAAAGCTATACGGCCGGTGTTCTGGCTTTCCCTTGGATCGCCGCTCGTTAGAGCATGCGCGGCCCGCCTGCGCCTGAGGCCGATCGGGTCGCGTTCTAAAGGCCGGCGAGCGCTGCGCGGCCGGACCGGTAATCCGGCTTGTCGTTTTCATGGTCGGCGCCGCGCATCAAGACGGCAAGACGTTCGGCATAGCCGTGACGGCCATCCAATAGCCTTGTGCCGGTAGTGGCTATGCGCAGGGCCCAGGAAACCAGCCCGCCCCGTTCCGCCTCCCGCCACCCCTCATCGAGATCGGCGAGGGCGCGGTCCGGATCGTGTTCGCTGAAGATGTCGGCGCGGACGCGCAGCAGTTCGGGGAGTATCCAGCGTTCCTCCCCCGCACGGGCTGTTGCGAGAGCGTCGTCGATGAAGCTTTGGGCTGCCCTGTGCTGGCCGATCCCGTGCAGCGCCTGCGCGCGATGGCCAAGGAAAAAGGCGCGGCGGATCGGCCAGCCGGTATCGGCCAGAGCGGCGAGACCTGCCTCGATGCTCTCCGCCGCGTGGCCGAAGCGTCCCTGCGCCAGATACGAGGTGCCGAGATAGCATCGGTACCAGGCGCGCCACGGGCCGAAGGCGTAGCGGTTGGAGACATCGGCCAGAAGTTCCAGCCGTTCTTCCAACGCGGCCGTTTCCCCGCAGTAGAGCGCGATGGGGCATCCCGAATCCACCAGGCTGAGCAGCAATGTCGTGGCATGCCCCCGCTCGCGGGCCTCGGCGATGTTGCTGGCGGCCACCTCCGATGCCCGATCCTGCTGGCCGAGAAGATAAAGCGACATGGAATAGAAGGCGCGGCCGGTCAGCCGCTGGTCATACTGCATCCGCACAATAGGGTTGGCGGGAGAATCTTCGGCCAGCGCGGCCTCGAAGGCTGTGCGGGCCTCTTCCGCGCGACCAAGAAACAGGAGCGAGATGCCGGCGATGCGGTTCGCCACCACGAGATCCGCTGCCGTGCCGCTGCGGTTCCTCGCCAGCCCTGCGAACTCACTGGCGATAGCGAGCGACTTCGTGAATTCACCGCCGCAAAAGGCGACGAGCCAGAGCCCCCACAGCGCACGCAACTGCAGTTCTGTGCTGCCGGACTGGCGGGCGACGCGCTCGGCACTGTGCAGAGGCCCGCTGGATTTCGGCCCCGGTCCGACCGTATAGATCAGCGCAGTACCGAGTGTGGTGAGCAGCGCTACTTCGCGCTGCGGCTCGAGTCGGCCGCCTTCGCCAAGGCTTGCCAGTGCCTGTTCGAAACGCGCGCGGCATTCCTCCACCCGCGACAGCTGAAACCACAGGGCCGCGGAAGAGACTGTGAGCGCCGTCCCTATCTCGCGGTCTCCGCCAGGACCGAAGGCCCAGTCCAGGGCCGCGCGGATGTTGTCGAGCTGGCTCGCATAGGTCGACAGCCATTCGGCGGGCCGCGCCCGCGGCCATTCCTGCTCGGCGGCGGCGATCAGATCCTTCATGTAGACGGCATGGCGCCGGGCGAGGCGATCCCGCTCGCCGGCCTCGATAAGCCGCTGCAGGGCATAAGCTCGCGTGATCTCAAGGAGGCGGTATCTTGGAACAGGCTCGGAAAAATCCGCAGCGATCAGCGACTTCGAGACGAGGCTGGTGAGGTGCTCGACGATGTCCCAGCTCGGTTCGCCGATGGCGGCCACCTGGCTCGCGGCATCCAGGGAAAAATGGCCGGCGAAGATGGCAAGGCGGCAGAGGGTCGTCCGTTCGCCCTCGCTCAAATGGTCGTAGCTCCAGCCAAGTGTCGCCTGCAGCGTTTGGTGCCGGGGCAGTGCCGTGCGCCGGCCCGCGACGAGCACCCGGAACACATCGTCGAGGCGTTGGGCGAGACCGTGGATGCCGAAGGCGTCGACGCGGCCTGCGGCAAGCTCAATCGCGAGAGGTAGGCCGTCGAGGCGACGGCAGATGCCGGCGATCGTGGCGATGTCGTCGCCCTGCGGCGCGTACACGCCCAGCGTCGCGGCGGCACGTTCGACGAACAACCGTACGGCCGGGTAGTCCTGCTCGTCCTGTTTGTTTTCTTCGGACGGTGAGGGCGGGACCGCGAGGCCCTCGAGCCGGAATACGTGCTCCGCCCGCGCGCGCAATGGTTCGCGGCTGGTCACGAGGAGACGCAGGCCCGGATTGCTGGAGATCAGACGTTCGGACAGGGCGGCGGCGGCCTCCACGACCTGCTCGCAATTGTCGAGGATCAGCAGCACCCGCTCGACGGGCAGGCGCTCGGCCAGGTCCACCCGGTCATTGCCGAGCGCGAGGCCGAGACTGGAGGCTACGGTGCTGTCGACAAGCGCGGGGTCCGTGACCTGCGCGAGTTCGATCAGCGCCACCGCCTCTGGGCCAGATGGGCCGTCCTGCTGCGCCGCGGCGCGACCCGCCTCCAGCGCCACGGTGGTCTTGCCGACGCCTCCCGGACCCACGATGGTGACGAAACGGTTGCGGTCCAACTCCCGGCCGATAACAGCGATCTCCGCCGCCCGGCCGAGCACTCGGGTGAGATTCAGCGGCAGGTTTTGCCGGACCGATCTTTCCTTGGGGGGCTCAAAATCCGCCACCTCAGTGAACGTCACGTCGGCGATGAAGCTGTAGCCCCGCCGCGCGATGTTGGCGATGTAGTGCCGCCCATCCTGTCCATCGCCAAGCACGCGGCGCAGCGCGGTCATCTGCACGCGTAGATTGGCCTCCTCCACGAAAAGATCCGGCCACGCGCGGGCGATCAGCTCCTGTTTTGTCAACACCTCGCCCGGCCGCTCGGTCAGCGCCACAAGAAGTTCCACGGCACGTCCGCCGAGCGGCACGAGCACGTCGTTCCTAAGGAGCCGCCGAGACCCGAAAGTCAGGCGGAACGGCCCGAACAGAGCCGCACGCGAGGTAGTTTTCATGACACGCTTGCAGGTGTGTCGGCGGCTGCCGCTTCGGTTATCATAGCGGCTAACATGAACAGCGGCGAAACGCCTTGCGACTTATGCCGCCTTTACGGCGTGAGCGGGAGCGGGTAGGTGCGTATGTCATCAGCCGAGCACGAGCGGACTGTCGAGACGATGAAGCCGGCCGGTCTGCGCGTTGCCATCCTGCTGGCGCTCATCGCGATGATCGGGCCGCTCTATATCGACATCATGCCGGCCATCATCGCGGCGCTGCAGGCGGGCTATGGGCTGACGCCGGCGCAGGCCGGTTTCGTCGCCGCCGCCAATGGCTACGGCTCGACCCTCGGCGCCCTTCTCGCGCTGTTCATCGTGCCGCGACTGCCGTGGCGCCCGCTTGCGGCGTTGCTGCTGATCGGCCTCGGGCTGGCGGATGCCGCGACGACGGCAGCGACCGGCTACGCGGCGCTTATCGGGCTGCGCGCTCTGCACGGCATTATGGGCGGCCTGCTGGTCGGGCTGTGCTACGCGCTGATCGCCCGCACCGCTGAGCCGCGCCAAGGCTTCGGTGTGCTGTTCCTGTTCCATTTCGGCTTTGGCGGCCTCGGGGTCGTGGCGTCGACCCTGCTCGCGCCGTACCTGGCGCAGGCGAGCGTGTTCCTTGTGCTGGCAGCCTTTGCCGCGCTTTCACTTCTCATCCTTCCCCTTCTGCCGGCTTTCGAGCGGTTCTCGGCAACCGTGCCCCTGAGAGTTGCAGAGGCATGGACATCGAGAAAATGGCTGCCCCGGCGCAACGCATTGCGGATCGGCGGCCTGTTCCTCTTTCAGGCGGCGAATCTGGGACTGGGCGCGTTCCTCATCAGCATAAGCGGCGCTTTCGGCCTTTCGCCCGGTTTCGCCGGAACGGCGGTCGGGATTGGCCTGTGGGCGGGCGTCCCCGGCGCCCTGCTCATGATGCGCCTTACGCGCTCTTTCGGGTGGGCCCCGCTTGTGCCGGTGGTCGTCGCCGCGGGGCTGAGCAAGCTCCTTGTCGGTCTGGGGCAGGAACCCGCCATGTTTTCGGTCGCGGTGGTGCTGGTGTTCTTCACCATGGCGATGGCGCTGCCCTACGCTTTTGCGCTCTGTTCCGAGGGTGACGAGACCGGACGTTCCGCCATATGGGCCGGTTTTGCCTCGAAGCTCGGCCTTTCCACCGGCCCGGCCGTGGGTGGACTGGTGTATGGCGGGGGTCCTTGGGCGTTGATCTGGGCGGCGGTCGCGGCGGCCTTGGTCGGCGGTGCGCTGTTTGCCCTGTCGCTCCGGCGCGCCCCCATCGCCGTGCGCCTCTGAAGGCATTTTTTGCAGTTTTTTGCACCTCGCCCGGCGGAGACCGATTTAATTGGTATCCCGCCGACAGTGGAGGGGGCGAACGATGACAGCGATAGTCGGAGCCGTAGATCAGTGGCCGTGCCCTTGGCACGAGGCGGACCCGCTGGAGATAAACGAGGCCGTCTTCATCGACCAGAGTCTCGCGGAGGCCCTGCGCGCGGGAGCGGATTGCGACATCGAACAGATGGTGCGCTGGCGGTCCGGAGCGGCAGTGCGGCGCCGTGTGCGGGTTCGGTTGGAGCGGGACGGCGAGGAGAGCATCGTCGGGCTGCATGTCGCCTTCGAGCGGGATGGCGATCCGGTCGCCGAATGGGCGCTCGCCCGTCAGGCGGCGTCGCAGCAGGGAGGCGAGAGTGACCTTGCGCTGGCGGGCAGCGAGGCGGTGAACGCCTTTTCCGCTGTGCTGCTCCACGCCGAAGCCATTCGTCAGCACCTCAAGCGCGACCAGACCAGCGACATCGCCCGCTCCGTGGAGCACATATTGGCGAATGCCCACCGGGCGTGGCGCCATGTCGGGGCTCTGTGCCGTGTCCAGCTTCCCGCCGGGCAGCGGGCCGCTGCGGTAAGGCTGGGCGGGTCGAGCCCGCGCTGAACATCGTCACCCTCGGGCGCTAGCGACGCCTCGAAGGCGCGGCTGCCAAGGCCGGCCGGGCGACATGGTTGCTCTGCATCGTTGCTCGCGCCGTGCCAATGGACGCCGATCGCGCCTGGCGAGGTCTGGCGCATGACATGATCACGGTATTTCGGTATTGATGAGTCGCGGGCGGTCGGGGCATCCTGCTCCGTCACCACTGGATCGCGTCGTTGCCGTGGTACGGCGCCGCGCGGGCTCGGGGTGGCGAATGCCGATGGGGACGGGGATGAGCGTGATTTCACCCGTTGGGAAGATCGGCGCGTGTGGCATTTACGGCCCGGCGGGCAAGGCGCCGCGCGATTTGGCTGCGCAGAGAGGCGCGTGGCGGACGCTGACGCGTTATCTGCTGCGTTCCTCCGCGCTCATGTCGCCGCGCGTCGCTTGCCGAAGTCGGGCCGCGACGGCCGCCATCATGGGGCTCGTCATGGCATGCGCCATCCTCGGTACCCCTTCGCCCGCCCTCTCCGATTCGGTCTATTGGCAGGGCGGAACGAACTCCGACTGGTTTACCGATTCAAACTGGGTGTGGGACGGCCATGCGCCCGGTCCCTCCGATGAGGCCCGTGTCGACGAGGCGTTGCCCAACAGCCCGATCATCTCCTCGGCGGGTGCCACAGCCGGCACTCTGATGATCGGCATTTTGAATGGCGGCACATTGACGATCGATGGCACCGGTTCGCTCGCCACCACCGCCACCGTCATCGCCGATCAGCCGGGAACGGTCGGGTCGCTCTACATAGACGGAGCGTCGGCTTCTTGGCTCAACAGTGGCGCGGCTTACATCGGCAATGCGGGCGAGGGCTCTCTAGCGATTGCCGGCCCGGGCGCGCAGGCCACAATTCAGGATTCGCTCTATATAGGCGCCGACGGGGGCAAAGGCGCCGTGACGGTGGAAGACCGCGGCGCGCTGTATGTCGACGGCACCCTGTTCGCCGGCTATGCCGCGTCGGGCGATTTCAGCAGATTATCGGTCGACGCCGGCACCGTTGTCAGTGGCGTCGCGATCATAGCCGACGGCATCGGAAGCAGAGGCGCTGCCACGTTGTTCGGTGCACAGTCCATCTGGGTCAACACAGGCCTGATGACGGTCGGCGGCGGCGGCAGCGGCGAGCTTACCATATCCGGTGGCGCCACGGTCGGGACCGGCAGCGCCAGCATAGGCCACCTCTCCAGCGCGGATGACAGTTGGGTCGAGGTGGCCGGCTCGGGCAGCGCCTTGAACGTGGACGGTGACCTGATCATCGGCAATTTCGGTGATAGCAGTCTCACCGTTGAGGATGGCGGTACAGTCACCAGTGCCCAGTCGATCATCGCTCGCCTCGACGGCAGCATCAGCTTGGCGTCCGTCACCGGGGCGGGTTCGGTGTGGAACGCGGGCGACCTGCGTGTCGGCGGCTTCGATGGTGCGGTTTCCGATTTCGGCGGCGAGGGGAGGCTGACCATCGGGGCCGGCGGCAAGGTCACCGCCACCGCCGTCAGCATCGGCGATGTGGGTGAGGCGTTCGGCCAGATCCAGCTAATGAGCAGCGGCTCGCTGCTCGAATCGACCGGGCGCATCTTCGTCGGCCGGGCCGGAGAGGGCGTCATCGCGGTGCAATACGGGGCCGATGTGAGCAGCGTCGGTGCGAACTTCGCCAATGAGTCTGGCAGCCGGGCGGAAGCGTTCCTGACGGGCGTGGGCAGCACATGGGTCAGCACCGCCAACATCTATGTCGGCAATTTCGGCAATGCGGAGCTCTCAGTGCGCGCCGGCGCCGTGCTGTCCGGCGTCGACGGCTATGTCGGCACTGAGAACAACTCCGACAGTTCCGCCGTGATCAATGGCGCGGGCTCGATCTGGGCCAATTCCGGCGACTTTTTCGTCGGGCACAGCGCCGGCTCGTCCGGCACGGTCCTCATCTCCGGCGGCGGAACGATTACTGACGTGCAGGGCCTGCTCGGCGACCTCGCGGGCTCCTTCGGCGCCATGACGGTAACCGGCGCGAACTCGCTCTGGGAAAATAGCAGCGATCTCAATGTCGGGCGCTTCGGCGAGGGTGAACTCATCATTTCCGATGGTGGCGCGGTCGTCAGCAACCGCAGCTATCTCGGCAATGAGGCGAGCGGCGCGGGCAGGGTGCTGATCACCGGCGCGGGCTCCAAC